>JAWXCM010000205.1:0-2571 GCA_034408745.1 Bryobacteraceae bacterium | reverse complement strand
TCCAACCCGATCGCTCGCTGTCCGGCTCGGAAGATGGCCGCGGCAGCGGAGGCCACACGTCCGCGACGGACACGACCAGCACTTCCGCGTCGTGCGGCAGTCCCGCCCGGTGCAACCCGCTGATCGCGGCCTTTGCCGGTTCCGAACCGTCGTATCCAATTAGAACTTTCATGTTAAGTCTCCGTCGAAAGGACATCACACCAACTGATTGTCCCCTCGGGGCAACTCTTCCTCAAGAACAATGTTTCGATGCAATCATGTCGAAGAAGATATATGGAGTCGGCAGGGACTGTTTGGCGATTTTGTGGAAATGCCGAGCAAACGAACCTTTGAGCGTTCCTCCGTTGCCACTCGAACCTAACCCGCGCCGCCAATTGCCGCCGCGTCGCCTCTGGTCGCGTTGGACGGGCAGGGGCCGCAGGTGCCTTCCCGCGTGCCCTCAGGAAGATCTCTGGCGGACTGGGGCCAGCATTCATTCCGCAGGCAGCAGCGCGGCGTAATCCCGCACGCTTCCGCCCGAGAGGCAGCAATCGATAATCTGCCTGCCTAGCGGAAGCAGATCAGGCTCAAGGAACTTTGTTAGCTGCTGGCCGAAGAACTGCTTCAGTATCTCCGCTCCATTGTCGTATGCTTCATCACCCACCTCCGGCTGGGTGTTGACTTCCAGGAACCATCGTGGGATTACGCTTCCCTCGATCTGGAGGGTTCGCAATGCGTATCCGAGCAGCGGGCACCGTGCCGCGGTGAGCTGCTCCGGCTTGAAATGAGCACTGCCGCGTCGGGCGAGATACTCACGAGCGAGCCACTGCGGCATGAAGCCCACCTGCCACGCGCCGAGGTTCTGATTGGGGCAAAGGATGTAGCGCATCCGCGTGCAAATCTCGAACTGCCGCAGCAGAAGGTTGGCCTGATCGACGCGACGGCCGGTGGCGAAAGGCCAGTAGGAGCCGACCCCTTCGGAGGTCATCCCTTCTGTCTGGACGATGCTGGGATTGTCGTGTCCGCGTGGTGCCACCAAACGCCAGAGCCATGCCAGCGCCGGCGGCAGAACGTGAAACAGGCCGATGATTCCGTAGGCTGGTTTCTCTTTCGTACATGGCGGCGTACGGACGCCGAAGCTGCGAATGTCCACAGTGACGGGACCATCCACTACGCCGGGCACAATTTTCCGCGGCAGAATCACGCGCGGGTTGGGGCAGACTACGCCCGGCGCGTCCTCGATGTGTTCCCAGATCAGTGCCGTCGCCTGCGGGACCGCATCGATGCTGAGGAAAAGGATCGGCTGCGGCGGCCGGATCGTAAGCGCCTCCAGGTGCGGATCGGTGCCGTACGCGCTGATGTGGTTGACGCGAACGAACCAGGCATCCTCTGCGTCCATCAGCGTCAGCTTGCGATTGTGGTTCTGTAGCGAAGGGTGACAAAGTGCCATGTCATCCGTGACCGGATGAAGATCGCAAGCGCGGGGGAGCACAAGGTGTCGGCGCTCGCCCGTGATGATGTTCCGCCCGAGCAGCAGGCGCCCGTCCGCCTCGCGGTGGATGTGTTCCAGCATCTCGCTCTTGCCGCCGCCGCTGGCGCCCTCGTGCATGATGGTAACGGTGTTGTCATACGGCGTGACCACCTGAACGGTGGAGCAATGGGCCGTGACCCAACCTTCCTGTTCACCGATGTTGATCAGCACGCCATAGACTCCCTTCTTGGCGCTGGGGCCGGGGTACAGGTTGTAGCTGAATAGCTCGTGCAGGTCGGGACGGCGGTGGTGGACCACGATCTGCTTTCCGTCGAAATGAGTGTGCCGGAACGGAGGTGCAACGTACAGGATCGCCCTGGGTGCGAAATCGGGGGTCAGCTCTTCCGGGCCGAGGATGCCTTGAAGCAGCCCAAGCCCCAGCGCAAAGAAGCCGGCGTTGGCGGGCGCGACGACCAGCGCATCGACGCCAGTGCCCTTCTGGCCGGCGACGAACGCGAACAGCGCAAGTTCCTGTGTCTTCAGCCATTCGAAGGTTTGCCGGCGCAGCGCCTCGAATTCGTTGCCAAAGCGATCGACAAACCGCTTCTTGTCCGTAGGAAGGCTGTCGCCGATCACGAGGCAATCGGGATCGCGGCGGCGCATGTACGGCTCGACGTAGTTCGCCGCCACGCCGTTGCGCACCCTGCACACCCGCGCCTCCACGACGCGACCTTTCCCTGGAACTTCATACGCCACCTCACGCCATCCCGTGTGGTCTGCGCTACAAGCCAACTCCACAAGTTCTGCGGTGCTGGTGGCGAAGGTGTACTTCGGGCAGCGGGCCAGAAGCTCGCGCAGTTCCGGCGGCAGATTGATGAGTGCCTCATTCTGTTTTGGCCCATATGCCATCGAATCCTCCTCTGGCGGCTGCTGTTCGTTCAAAACCGGACTTCCGTACTTGCGCCTGGCGGACGCGCGTTTTCATTTGACCCGCCGATGCGAAGCGAAGCTGACAATCAGCGCAGGTACGCGTTCAGAACGTATTGCTGGACCATCCTGTGGGTGTTGAAGAAACTGATAGGAATTTTGATTCCGTGAGGGCGTGCTGGAGTGACCCGGGG
>JAWXCM010000204.1:0-16963 GCA_034408745.1 Bryobacteraceae bacterium | reverse complement strand
GGGCTAGTCTTCATGGATCACCTCTATGGGGTTGAGGCTCGCGGCCACCTGGGCGGGGTAGATGGAGGCTGCCAGCGTCGCCAGGAACACCGTCGCCAGCGCGCCCAGGAGCATCGCTACGGGCCAGTGGAACTGGATGGTCCAGCCGAAGGACTGCTTGTTGATGACGAAGATTAGGAGCAGGGACAGTAGTACACCGAGGGCAAAGCCCGCGACGTTGGCGAGGAGGCCGAGCAGCCCGGCTTCGAATAGAATCAGGCGGCGGATTTGGCCTGTCGCGCCGCCCAGGAATCGCAGCAGGCCGAGCTCGCGGCGTCGGTCGATTACGAGTGCCAGGAGTGCTCCGGCTACGCCCATCACGGCCACGAATACGGCTACGCCTTCCAGCGCGTAGGTGATGGCGAAGGTGCGGTCGAAGGTGCGCATGGCTTCTTCGCGCAGGCTTCGGTTGCTGAATACCAGGACGCGGCGGTTCGCGAGGGCTCGCTCCACGGCTTCGCGGCCTGCCTGCATCGACACGCCGGGTTTTAGGTAGACGGCTACGTTTGACGGCGACGGGTCGGGGAGATAGCGCAGCAGCGTGTTTCGGTGGACGATGATGTAGCCGCGTTCGCTGGCGTAGTCGGTGTAGATCTCGAGTACGCGGAACCGCACGTCGCGTGCGCCGAGCCGCACGGTGATCCAGTCGCCTGGTCGGACGTTATGTTTGCTGGCGAAGGGCTCGCTGACGATGGCGGATTGCGGGTCGGTGGCCAGCTCAGGAGGCTTCGTCGTCTCGCCGCCTCCGAAGGTGACTGGCTTGCCGTTGTAGGTGATGCGGTAGGCGCGAAAGGTGTCGACGCTGGCGACTTCAGGGAGGGCGCGCAGACGGTCGGCGGAATCGGCGGCCATGGTGGGGTGGCGGTCGGCGCTGGCGGGTCCGGCGGGCCGGATGTAGATGTCGGCTTTGAGGCGATCCTCCATCCAGACGAGCACGGTCTCGCGGAAACTGCCCACCATGATGCCGACTGCCGCGGTCATTGCTATGGCGGTGGCCAGCGCTCCGGCGAGGACCGAGGTGCGGCGCAGGGAGCCGTTCAGTGTGCGGGTGGCGAGCAGGCCCTCGACGCCGAAGATGGAGCGCATGAGGCCGGACGTGGTGGACGAAACGAAGCCAACCAGCGGCGCTATTCCCGCGGCGAGCATGCCGATGAGACAGAGGGCGGCGAGGTAGCCGAACACTGGCTTGCCGCTTACGGGTGGTTGCTGCGAGGCTACCAGCGCGATGGCGCCGAGGGCGGCGGCTACCATCAGGCTGAGGCCGGAGCGCACGCGGGTCTGGTGGTCGGCGCGGCCTCGGGACATTGCTTCTACGGGCGCCACCTGCGAGGCTTCCCACGCGGGCAGGAGTGCGGAGAGGACCGCGACTATGAGTCCGGCCACTATGCCGAGGGCCGCGACGTCGGGGGTCAGCGCGATATCGCCTGGACGGCTGCTGACGTAGAGGGATTCGACGGTCATTGCGACCAGGCCGACCGCGCTCTGCGCCATCACCCTGCCGAGCAGGATGCCCGCCGCTCCGCCCAGCAACCCGAAGCAGGCGGCCTCGCCGAGAAACGCGGCCAGCACTCCCAGGCGCGTCGCGCCGAGCGCCCGGAGCACGCCGATCTCGGCACGGCGGCGGACCACGGATACGGAGATGGTGTTGTAGATGAGGAACGCGCCGACTACGAGTGCGATGTAGGAGAGCACGCGCAGATTCCATCGAAACGCCGTCAGCATGCGGCGATTCTCTTCGGTGCGCGAGCCGAAGCGGTTGATGGTGACCTGTTCGCCGACGGCGCTCTGCAGCAGCCGCTCCCAACGCTCGACGTCCGTGCCTGCGGGCACTTCGACGAGGATGCGGTCGAGGGTGCCATCGCGGCCGAGCAGCCGGGTGGCGGGGCCGAGGTCGGACACGATCACGTCGCCTGCGGACTCGGGAAGCAGGCCGCGCACGGTGACGGTCACCTCCCGGTCGTTCAACAGGATCGGCACTTGCTGGCCGATCTTCCATCCCAGCTTGCGGCCCGCCCAGACCGAGTCCTCGCGGGTGAACTCCGCGGAGCCGGTTTCGGGCCGGTTGGTATTGCCGTCAGTCAGCACGTCGATGCCGAGAAACGGAACCGTGCGGCCGAGGGACGGAATCACCGCGTAGTCTTCGATTCGGGGGCGCAACTGCAGCGGTTCGGGGAGCGCGGCCAGTTTGGCTAGCACCTCTGGGGCTATGCCGCCCGTACCGGTGAGTTCAAAGTCGGCTCGGCCGGTCAGCGTCTCGACGGAACTGCGGAACGAACCCGCCGCGGCGTCGCCCGCCAGTTCAATGGCAAGGACCACTCCCACGCCGAGGGCGACTGCCAGCACGGTGAGGGCGGTGCGCAGCGGCTCGATCCGCAGCGGCCTCAGGATCAGGCGATAAAAGATGGCGAGGTACGGCATTCGCTACTCTCCACGCGCCCGTCGCGCATTTTCACCACGACGTCGGCGATGCTGGCCGCTTCGGCGCTGTGGGTCGCCATCACGATTGCCGTTCCGTGCTGCGCGGTGAGCGAGCGCAACAGCTCCAGAATGCGATCGCCGGTGGTGCTGTCGAGGTTGCCGGTTGGCTCATCGGCCAGCAGCAGTCCGGGAGAATGGACCAGGGCTCGGGCAATGGCGACGCGCTGCATCTGGCCGCCGGAGAGCTGGAACGGCATGCGTGCGGCGAACTCTTCCATCTCCATCTCGCGCAGCTTGTTGAGCGCTACACGCCGGACGTCGGACTTGCCTGCGAGCATCAGCGGGAGCTCGACATTTTCGACTACGGTGAGGGTCGGCATTAGCTGGAAGGACTGGAAAACGAACCCAATTTTCGACCTGCGGAGGCGCGTCAGGCCGGCGTCGTCGAGCGTCGAGGTCAGTACGCCGCCTACGTGCACCTCGCCCTGTGTGGGGAAGTCCATCGCGCCTGCCAGGTTGAGCAGCGTCGACTTGCCGCAGCCGCTGCGCCCAACCAGAGCGACCAGTTGCCCAGGCTCTACGTCGAGAGACACGCCATGAAGGGCTCGCACGGGAACGCCGTCTGACGTGTAGTCCTTCACCGCGTTTCGAATGGAAAGAAAACTCACTATGCCGTTAGATGCCGCCGGGTCATGTACCGCAGCACTTCTTGTGCTTCTTGCCGCTGCCGCATGGACATGGTTCATTCCGGCCAACTTTTGGCGTTGCCCTTATGAACTGCGAAGACTCCGCGTCTGGTTTGGGACTCGCAGCTTGATCTGAGCCAGAAGCGTCTTTCCGGTTACCGTCTCGAAAGCACGCCCACCATTGCATCTCAGCCACAGTGTCGTCCACAAGGCGCCGGTGGGAATCGGTTGCGAGCCTGGCGAGAACGCGATCCTTGCCCGCCGCCAGGTCGCGTTTGACGCCGTCGAAACGAATGTAGCCGGGATCGACCAGGCCTTCGTTGTAAGCACGTTCGATATCGTCGATCAGTTCCGCGGGATAGAGATCTGAGGTATAGGAAACCAGGCAATCCCATGTGTGGGACCACTGCCGTTCCAGCTTGCCACGGAACAGGCTGGCGAAGTAGCTCACGATCTCATCGCGGCTGGTTTGCCCGGCGGCCACCAGCGTCACGAGGCTGCTCAAAGCCGCGCCCCGGACCCATTCGTTGGTGTCCTCATTCTCGATCAGGGACTGAATGCCGGACAGGTCGCCGCCGCACACGGAGGCCAGTACCTGGCCCAGGTCTTCCGTAATGAAGTCTCCGCAGAGCGATTCCAGGAGGTTGCCGGGAAGGCTCGCAAAGCGGACTATAAGGGGGTAGGCGCGAGTCTCGCGGAACTGGGCCAGCAGAAACATGGCATACAGGTGTGCCATGTAATCGCCCTCGGCATCGACTTGCGGCGCATGGTCGACGGTGTGCTCCAGAATGCGCAGAAGTTCCGGCGTGATTTCTTCGCGGCGCGCCACGGCTGCATCGACGGCAGCTCGTTCGAACCTACCGGTGACGCCTTCGATACTTCTGAGGATGTCGGCTATTTCCATCGTGTCTTGTGCGGGCATACTTGTCCTTTATTCTGCTACGGTCCAGATGGCTGCCGTATGCCAGAATAATCTCAACCGATGTCGACCAGGCAACACTGGCAGTTCAGATCCCGTCTCCGTTCCCACGCATTCGGATGGAAGGGTTCGCGTCTGGCGTGCCAGCGCCTGAAGGAGGCCGTCACCGAGATCAGGAAGGTGGCGAGAGTAGATCCGGTAACCGCTGGCGACGGTGTGGTGATCCTGGCAGAGAAAATTTGGCCGGCGTTCCAGGATATTGACACGTCGTCTGGCGCTCTCGGCGGTGCGGTGTACGGGGCGCAGCAGGACCTGCTGCCGATCCTGATCGAGGCTCCCGCCGACCGGAAGACCAGGGACAAGTGGCTGGACCGGCTCTGGCAGGCGATCGAGGAAGACGGCGTGGAGTACCTCTCTCCGATGGAATGTCGGTGGGGCGAGTTGTGCCGGTCCCGTGAGGTGGCCTCCTTCTGGGCCGACCAACTCATCGGCCTGCTTCGGGCGGCCTGGTCCGATCCGCGGCCCGGCAACTACGTGCGCGGGACCTCCTTATGCCTCTCCAGCCTGCTGGCGGCGGGCCGTCATCAGGAGCTGTTTGAGCTGTTGGCGCTGCGGCGATACCCGTTCTGGCCGGATCGGAAATTTGGCATGGAGGCGTTGCTGTCCGAGGGCAGAACGGATGAAGCGCTGGCTTATGCGGAAGCGTCGCGCGGCCTGAATCAGCCGGATGCGGCCATCGACGCCGCGTGTGAGCGGATCCTGCTCGGTGTGGGCAGGGTGGATGACGCGTACGAGAAGTATGCCCTGACGGCGAACGTCTCTTCCACCGGGCTCGCCACGTTCCGCGCGGTCGTCAGAAAGTACCCCAGCCGCGATCCCAGGGCGGTCCTGCTGGATTTGGCCGAATCGAGCGGCGATGCCGGCCGTTGGTTTGCCGCGGCGAAAGACGCCGGCTTTCTGGACCTCGCTCTGGAACTTGCCCACCGGGGCCGCACCGATCCGCGCACGCTCAGCCGCGCGTCGCGGGACCTGCTGCAGGTGGATGCCCGGTTCTCGCTGCAGGTGGGTCGGCTGGCTGTCCAGCGGATACTGGAGGGCTACGGGTATGAAGTGACCGGCGCCGATGTAATCGACGCCTGCGACCACTTCATGGCGGCGGCGGTCCACCTGGGGTTGGCTTCCGACGCCTGCGCCGATGTGGTGGCTCTTGCGGCGAAACAACCCGGAGGGGCATTCCACGATGTTGTCATCCGCCGGTGCCTGCGCGAGGGTCCACCGTCGGGCGGAGCAGAAGGACAGGCGGGGACAGAGGAGGAACGGACATGGACAAGACGAAAGCCGACGAGGCATTGAGCGAACGGCCGATCGCAAAGAAGGTGATTGCCCGGATGAAGCGGCGCGGCCGAGGCAAGGCCGTCGACATCAGCAGTTGGGCCGATGGTGGCGGCACGGCAGAGGAGATGGAAAAGGAAATCACGGCACAGGCGGAGTTTGCCGCGCTCCCTCCGGCTTTCGCCGCTTACCTGTACCCGCAGATCCAGATTTCACTAATGTCGGAACAGTTGACGGCGTTGAAGGAGATGGCGCCCTTTGCGGACATCATCTCCCAGGCCGAGGAGCTGTATCTGCCGTCAGGGCCTCCGATGAGTCCACTGACGGGTTCGTACTTCACGTGCTGGGCGCTTTTCGACGCGTGCGCGGGCCCGTCCAACGAGACGATCGGCAGCACGGTCTATGAAATTGGCGCGTCGTTTGGCATGGACGCCGAGCTGTTGCGCCTGATCCAGGCGATGGGGGAGTCGCGCATGGGGTTATACATTCACCGTGGCAGGAAGGGCAAACTGACCGTTCTTGAGGACGTGTTTACCGGTGCGGTGTGTCGGGCGATCGTTCCGTCCGGCGATGGCGGAAAGAAGGGCCAACTTTGGTATGCGCGGGTGTTGCCCCCTCCTCTTCCAGGCGGCGAGGAGCACGTGGTGTTCACGACGCCCTACATTGTGCTGCACCCGGGGTTGGCGGAGTGGCGGGCGTACTTCCAGCGCGCCATCGGCGACACATCGGCGGCCGACGGGTATGGGAATCATATGAAATTCGGGCCGACTCGGCAGTATTGGAACGATTTCATCTTTGAGGCCTATGTAGATTATCGGGCCGAGGCGATCTTTCTGGCCGGGCTTCCCGACGTGCCCGAGAGCCGTCCTCATTCCGAGATCTCTGAGGCGAATGGCTGGAAAATGCCTGAGTCTGTGTAGAGCAGGCGGACGACGAAAGGGGAGTCCAGCTACGCCCGAAACCGTAGGATTGCCTGTCGCGGCCAGCGTCTTCGCGGCACACTCCTTCGTTTTCCGATCAACGCCATGATCCGCCTTATCGCCGCCAGTGTTCCCGGCAGAATCGCAGGATCTTCGGTCTGGTGAAGGGCGATGCGGCCACGCCGTCCTGAATGAGCTTCAGAGTCGCGTTCGAGCACTTCTCCATGACCAGCGCCAGTCCCGCCGCGATTTCGGATTCAAGCCGAAGCGCATCGACGATCATAGCGTCGCCGTAGAAGATGGTGGAGTCGTGACGTGTGAATGAAAGGGTGGTCGCCGGGCCGGAGAATGACCGTCTGGTCCTTGCTGTTCCGCAACGTGGTGACGCTGACGGTGGCGCAAAGGTGTGTCTGTGGGTCGGGTTGAGTGACGGCGATCCAGAGATGCGGCGTAGCTGCCCCGCCAGGAGCGGGGATGAGGAACGTGTCGCCGCAATCCATCTATGCCGGTTGCAGCATAGCTTCCGTGATAGCCAGCGACTCCAATTCGGCCTCCACGGCCGCGATCTCGCTTTCGGTCTTGCTCCCGGCCCGCAGAATATCGATGTACTGAATCGGGATCGCGCTGCCGTTGGGGTCCTGCCACTCCGGCAGTTCATGCGACATGCGGACCAGATCCCAACGGGTCATCTTCCCGCAGGCGGTGTAGATCTCGTCGATCAAGGCTTCTTCGACTCGGGAGAGTTCATCGGTTTCCGGGTCGGCGAGGAGCGCGACTTCCCATTCCTGGGGCGCGGAGATGTAGTGCCGCCAAATCGAATCGGTGCCCGGAGCGGATTCCTCGCGAATCAGATCGTAGATCCGGCTGACCACCGGCCCGTTATCCATCGAGACGTACCTGTCGGTGGTCACGGGCCTGCCCCACCGTAGGATCGCCTCCCTGTCGAGGAAGTACAGCATCTTAATGAGCTTCAGATAGCTCATCCGGCCACCTCGGAGTTTCAGGAAGCGCGCCGCCGCCTCAGTCGCCCGCCGTTCGTTGAAGCGCAAGGCCATTGGTACCGCCTTCATTGTAAGATATCGAGCAATCCACGATTTCACCAAAACCAGCGGCGGCTCAGATTGAAGGGGGGTAAGCGGCGGAGCCCTAAGGGTGGAGGGAATGGCGGGGGACGACGGGGCTGGAGCTCGCGACCTCCGACGTGGCGCACAGGTCGCCCACCTCGCGCAGGGAGGCGGCGGTTGTGGCGGGGCTGTGTGGCACCCCTGTCCGGTCATCTTCGGTAACCCCTCAGAACAGATCCGAGTGCGTTCCTGTGCGGACGAGGTGCAGGTCCTCGCCATCGACCTTGCAGATCGGCAACCAATCCGGTTCGATGTGGCAGTCGCGAAAATGCTTCCAGTCGCCGCTGAGCGGGTGGTCCTTACATCGCGGCGGCAACGGACTTCCCTCCACCAGCAGCAGGATGACCTCGCGCAATCCAGCCATGTCCTTGCCGCGTTTCTGAGCGAGCTTCACATCGCGCCGGAACTGCGTGCCACTGATCGGATTTCGCAAGGATTAGATTCCCAGATCCTTGAACAGCGCGTCTGCGGATTTCTGGCGTTTACCCTGGTCCTCGTCGGCTGCGCGCATCGCCTTCATCGTGGTCGCGTTGGGAACCTTCACATCGAAAGGCAGGGCCTTCTCCGCGACCACGCGGACCAGCAGCATGCGGACGGCATCAGACACCGACATGCCCATTGCAGCCAGTGTCTTTTTGGCCCGCTCCTTCGTCTTCTGATCGACGCGAACGTGGACCATCGTGGTCGCCATGGTTAAGCCCTCCGAGATACATTGTATCTCACGAATCGACAGGCTTGAGTTGATTCCCGGCCTTTCCACAAATCTCCGATTGCAATCCAACCCCGACCCTGCCGAGCGGGTGAAAGGGCTTTCGCTTTCGCCTGCGCATTTCGTTGCCCTGGCTGGGGCGAATGTCGGGTTCAGCCGCGCGCATGCCAACGAGTGGATGAGGTTCTGGCAAGGGACGTCAGCGAGAAGGATACTGGATGGTGGTGCAGGAGACGAACCACGGCGACGATCCTGAGCTTGTACGCCCAGTAGGCCGCCAGCATGAATCCGACGCCGCGACGGTGGACGAGAGTCTGGCAGCTGGAGGAGTCGCATGAACTGGAAGTCTCTTGACGACCCTGAAAACATTGAAAATCGAAACGCCGGGAACGGCGGCGATCTGGTCAGGCACACAGTCTATTTGGCGGTACTCCGTTTTCTCCTCGGGCGTGAGCCCTGGAGCAAGGGTCTCGTTTTGCGTGAGTGCCATGCCGGCCGGGGCATCTACCGCATCCCCGCCACCGATCCGCGGTTGCGACTGCTCTTGTGCCTCTGGACAGACCCAGAAGCGGGCAGCGAGGTCCTGCTGCACAGGGCGCAGCGTTTGGTGTTGGGTGGGCTGAGATGCTGGCGGAACCCGCTGGATGGGTTCCATTGGTACGCTGGATCGGCTTTGATCAATGCTTTTACCCTGGCCGATCATCAACTCGGGTTCACACGGACTGGAACTTTACGAGTGGCAGCCTGAGACGCGGCGAATCCTCAAGTCCGTCCTCACAGACACCGGCCTCGACCGGCAGTTGTCCCTACACCAGACAGGGACGACGAGACCCTGGACGGTGAGACATATATCGAAGAACAGATCAACCAGTGGGGCAGGCAGAACGTGGTGTTTCTTGATCCCTTCGCGATGTGGCGGCAGCCTGGGGATCAGCGCAAGCGCAATCGCTATGGCACAATCGTTGATTCCGTGATTCGCCGCGGGACAGATGCGCCGTCGCTAATTCTTTTTTGGACCTGGGGTAGGGCGTTTCCAATTGCGGAAGGCGATCTGGATGGTAGCGGCAAACCCGTAAAGAACGGCTATCAGGAATTGCGTGCAAGACTGCACTTGGCCGGATTCCATTTCATCCGGGTGAAGTGGCGCTGGGGACTTCAATTTGCACAGTGGATAGTAGTTCCAAGGGAGCATCTCACGACTCTTCGGGATGACATCGACATGCACTGCCGAGCGTTGTCTCTGCACCTTCTTCAGCACGGCTGCAGAGAGAGCTTAAGCCACCCAGTGTGGAGGTTTCAATCGACTAAGAATCGTCAGCCAGGCGGGAGGCCGTTGCGCTTCAACTCGAATAGCCAGCCGAACGTTTTTGTTGACAGTTAAGGAGGGAATGGCGGGGACGACGGGGCTCGAACCCGCGACCTCCGACGTGACAGGCCGGCGCTCTAACCAACTGAGCTACGTCCCCGCGCTGGGACTTGTCTCAGATTACCATAAGGGCCGCGCAGGGGGTAACGATTCCGTACAAATTTTTACCTGACCGACACCTGTGGAAATCCTGTGGCGTCTTTATGTCATAATGCTCGCCACGAGGGCTTTGTTCATGTTCAGCCGTACCCTAACCCGTTCTATCCTCGGCGCAATCTTTGTTTTTCAGGCTGTTGCCAGCGCCCAGGAGTCTCAGGCACCCGCACAGCCGTCTCCGACGCCGGCTCCTACTGCCCCGACTTCGCCTTCTCCCTCTCCCGGCACAGGCCGTCCCGATCCCGGCACTCAACCGGGTCAGCAGCAGCCGGGCCGCTTCCCCTCTCAGACTAACCCTGGGCAGCAGCAATCGCAGTTCCCTGAGATGCAGCGGACGTTCTTCTTTTCGGGCAAGGTGATTATGGACGACGGTACGCCGCCGCCTGAACCCGTCCAGATCGAACGCGTTTGTAACGGGATCGCCAAGCCCGAGGCATGGACCGACACTAAGGGCCGCTTCAGTTTCCAGCTGGGCCAGAACAACACGATGATGGCGGACGCCAGCACCAGTTCCGGTGACGGCATCTTCGGCGGGGGTCCGAGCATGCCGGGTATGGCAGGCGGGCGTCAGATCACCGAGCGTGACCTGATGGGCTGCGAACTGCGCGCGGCGCTTCCGGGCTTCCGGTCCGACGTGTACTCGCTGGCCGGCCGCCGGTCGCTCGATAACCCGGATGTCGGCACCGTGGTGCTGCACCGACTGGCCAAGGTGGACGGCTTCACCTTCAGCGCTACCAGCGCGTATGCGCCGAAGGACGCGAAGAAGGCGTTTGATAAAGGCCGTGACCTGATGAAGAAAAAGAAGGTGGATGCCGCCGCGGTCGAACTTCAGAAGGCGGTCGGCACCTATCCGAAATACGCCGCCGCCTGGTATGAGCTTGGCGTGATTTATCAGTCGCAGTCGAAGATGGACGAGGCGCGGAAGGCGTATGAGGAATCGATTAAAGCGGACGAGAAGTTCATCACGCCGTATGCCCAGCTGACTCGGATTACGGCGGGTCAGGCTAAGTGGGAAGAAGCGGCGACCTTCAGCGCCAAAGTGATCCGGCTGAACCCATTCTTCTCCCCGGAGATTTACTTCCTGAATGGTGTGGCCAACCTGAATTTGCAGAAGCTCCAGGAAGCGGAGGAAAGCACGCAGGAAGCGCTGAAGATGGACCCGAAGCGTGTGAACCCGCGTGCCATGGCGTTGATGGGTATGATTCACGCGCAGAAGGGCGAGTACAAGCTGGCTTCGGAAGCGCTGAAGCAGTATTTGACACTGGTGCCGAAGGCTAATGATGCGGAGCGGATTCGGGGCCAGATCGCGCAGATTGAGAAGGAGCTGGCCCAGCAGAACCCGGCTGCTCGAGAGGCTCAGGCCCAGTAGGCGGATTGCGGCGGACATAGGGGTGCAAGCACAAGGCGTCCGCCGCAGCTCTGGGGGCCCGGGGCAGGCCTCGGGCAGGCCCCTGGGGTTGCCCGAGGCGTCGTCGATGAGAGCGCCGCCGACACCGGAGCCGCGTTCGGGCAGGACGATGCGGAGTTCAACATCTTCAGCACCGACCGTCAGCTCTCGGCATTGCAGACAGCGGTGGGAATGCTGGGACATCTGAACAGGAAAAGGCGCTGGTATACTTCGCCAGCAATCTCATGCTCAACGGCCTTGACAATCAGGCACAGATGCGCGCCACGGTAAACGCAGCGATTCGCGGCAATGTCGGGCTGTTCACCGTCGACGCCCGTGGCCTGATGGCGCAACCTCCCGCCGGAGACGCGTCGCACGGATCGCCCGGTGGCCGCGGAATGTACTCGGGCGCCAGCGCCATGGCCTTCGCTCCCGCCACTCAGCGCTCACAGGACACTCTTTATTTTATGCGCTCGCCGCCGATACCGGCGGAAAGGCGCTCCTCGATACCAACGACTTGACAGCCGGCATTGTGAACGCCCAAAAGGCGATTTCGGCCTACTATGTCCTCGGCTACTACACCACCAACACAGCACCGGATGGGAAATTTAGAAGAATCTCGATCTCACTGAAGGAGATCCCGACCAAACTTGACTACCGATCCGGATATTTTGCGAATAAGATCTTTGCCAGATTTTCACCCGCTGACAAAGAACGGCAGCTCGAAGATGCCCTGATGCTCGAAGATCCGGTTACCGAGCTGACCGTACAGCTGGAGGTGAATTACTTCCAGTTGAATGACGCAGAATATTATGTACCCGTTGTAATGAAAATCCCCGGCCGCGAGTTAACGCTGGCGCGCCGCCGTGGCGCCGTGATTCGTGGTTGCACCCCATCGACCTTCTGCTCGAACGTGCGGTGGATTGCCCACAAATTGCACCCTTCAATCTGCGCTAATCGTTCCCAGGAGGGCGGGTCCTTCGAGCAGGTCGCGACTTCACCAACTATCGATTGCGGGTTCAGGTAATGGTGAGCGGTTTGCCCCCATTTTGGCGTAGAGCCGGTTGGTAGCGCTAAGGGGATTCGAACCCCTATTTAAGCCTTGAGAGGGCTTCGTCCTAACCCTTAGACGATAGCGCCAAACGCGGGAATCGGTTCCCAATATAGCACGGTTCCCGCTTACCAGGAGCCGGTTTTGGGCCGCCCAATCTCCCCTGCCTGAGCCCCAACAGCTCGCATGTACTCCCCCGGCGCCACCAGGATCTGCATCCCCCGCTGCCCCGCCGACACACTAATGACATCCCAAACTTCAGCCGTCCAGTCGAGCCACACGGGGTACGCCTTCTTACACCCCAGCGCCGTCACCGCACCGCGGATATAGCCGGTCACCGCCTGCACCTCTTTAAGCGGTACCATCTCCACGTTTCGATCCCCCGTCAACTGCGCCAGAGCCTTGAAATCCAGTTCGTAGTTCCCAGGGATAACCGCCAGACAGATCCCCTCTCGATCCCCCCGAACCGCCAGCGTCTTGAAGACCTGCTCCGCCGGCATCCCGACCTTCGCCGCTACGGTCTCGGCCGCCAAATCCTCGGGGTCCACATCATATTCGCGGATCTCATATACGACCCCAAGCTGGTCCAGAATCCGCGCGGCATTCGTTTTCGCAGGCACTACTCGGACAGTACCAGACAGCCGATAAACAAGGTAGGTGCGCCGACCCCACATCCTCCTCGCAATCCTGAGCGCGGCCACAGCAACCGCCCAGTTTCAGTGGCCCAGCGTCAGAACGGAAGAGCGCGGCCCCGGCTCGGAAACTAAGTATGCCCGGAACCTCAATGGCCAGGAAGTGCCCGTTCAATCCGTCACAGAAATCGTCATTGAAGACACAGCCTCGGTCAAAATCACCGAACGCACCACCATTAAGTACGACCCCAACGGACGCCCCGGGCCCGATGAAAAGGAGCGCATCGAACTCCATCGCGACGGCCCATCTGAACGCATCATCCGCACCCTCACACGGCGCGACACCAACGGAAATTCCTACGTCAGCGAGATCAGCCGCACCTCCAGTACCACCGTTGGTGACACCACCGCGACTCGAACGGAAGTGGAAACCGGCAACCCCAGTGGCCGCCGGCAGATCGCCAAAGTCCAGGAAACCCGGGTGGTCCGGCCTGACGAATTCACTTCGACCCAAACCACCACCGTTTCCTCGCCCGACGTCAACGGCAGGTTCGGCGAAACGGCCCGCAGCGTCACGGAGTACCGCAAAGCCCGGAGCGGGGAGGTGACGATCGTGTTCTCCGAGTTCGCCGCCACGGGCGGAGCGGGCATGTCTCTGGTCAAACGCGAGGTTCGGCGCATCGCCGGCGACCGCGCCGAGGTCGAAGTCTATGAGCCCTCCGCGCCCGGCCGAGCCTCCACAGCCGAGCCCGCCCTTGTGCGCCGTCAGAACATAGAACGCGTCACCGCCAACGGCCAGACTGTTGAAACCACCACCGTCCAGCCCGTTGGGAGCGACGGAAAGCTCGAACCCCCGCGGCCAGCCGAGCGGAGAGTTTGCAACGGGTGTGCGCCGTAAAAGTGAGGAACCTCAGGCCGCGCGGCGTTCCTCCCAATAATCTTCGAAGCGGCCGTTGAGGCGGCAGCAACGAAGGGCGATGATGTCGTTGGCGCCGCGAACGGTCCAGAACATGCCGGATTGTTTAAGTCTCGATCCGATGACCGCCTTGCATCCGGCTTCAATCACGCCAGAGCCGACGAAAAGGCCCTTTGCGCGGAATTCCGGATAGCGCATCCGGTTGGCATTGGTTTCGAAGTATTCGGCTTCTGTCAGGATTTCCCCCGAGAGAGTAGGCTGGGCGGTCTGTTCCGCGGCAATCTCGCGGAGGCGCGAGACGAGCGGTTCGATTTTACCCTCGTCCAACAGGTCCTTCATCGGCTTCGTTGCGCACCCGATCGGCGCACCCCGCTGCGCACCCCGAAGGATGCGCCCTGTAGCACCTCGGCCTGACCTCAGAAGTAGAACTTCGCCGCGATCTGCAGGAATCGCGGGAAATTCAACTGCGATTTCGGCAACTGACCAGACGCCGGACTCGTAAAGCCCGTGTCTGGACCAGTCCGCTGCACCGAGTTCGTCAGATTGAACGCCTCGCCCCGCAGCAGCACCTTGTACCGTTCCGTGATCTGAACCGTCTTCTCAATCGACATGTTCGCAATCGGACCCACACCCGGCACCCCCGGATTGCCGAAGCGGTCCGGCGCGGTGCGGATGTTGTTCGTTGGCTGATTCGTTACCTGCGACACCACGCTAGACCCGCGATTTGTTCAGACTCGGATGTCCTTCCGGATCCTCTGCCACGGGTGGCACCTCCAGGTTTAGCTCCGTCAGCCCTTCCTGCAACAGACGAAGCGCCGTCTGCGGATCGTCGGCCGACTGGAACAACTGCAAATCCTCAGCGCTAATCGTGCCAAACTCCACCAGTGCCTCGAAGTTAATCACTTTGTTCCAGTATTCCGACCCGTAGAGCACCATGACAATCTTGCTTTCCAGCTTCTTCGTCTGCATCAGCGTCAGCATCTCGAACATCTCGTCCATGGTTCCGAACCCGCCTGGGAACACCACCAGCGCCCGAGCCGGATACGCAAACCAGAACTTGCGCATGAAGAAGTAGTGGAATTCGAATGATAATTCGGGCGTAATGTACGGGTTGGGGAACTGCTCGAACGGCAGGCCAATGTTCAGTCCGATGCTCTTGCCGCCCGCATCCGCCGCGCCGCGGTTTGCCGCCTCCATGATCCCGGGACCACCGCCCGTCGAAATCACAAAACGCCGCGTCTCGTGCTCCAGCGAATCCGACCATAGCGTGAAAATACGCGCCAGTTCGCGAGCCTCATGGTAATACCGGGACAACGGCCCGGTTTCCTGAATTCGCGCCGAGCCGAAAAACACCACGGTGTCCTGTACTTTCTCGTCACGCAGGTGCGAAAGCGGATGCAGGTACTCAGACAGGATGCGCAGCCCGCGTCCGTCTGGGCTTTCCAGAAACGCGGTGTTTTTATACGCCACTGGCCGCCGTTGGCCAAAGTGGGAAGAGCCGTTGCCGTCAGGTTCCATCATGATTGAGATGCGCCCGATTCCAGTTCGTTGACACGTTTTTCCAGCTGACGCACCAGACGGATCAACTCCGGGATCTTTTGAAAGCCGGTAGCAGCCCGCAGCCACTCTCTCGCGTCGAACGCCGGGCTGCCTGAAATCCGAGCTCCCGCCGGAACATCACCGCCCACTCCGCTCTGCGCGTACACCGTCGCATTCTCGTGAATTCGCAGGTGCCCGGAAATGCCGACCTGCCCCGCCAGCAACACATTCCGTTCGAGGATACTGCTCCCCGCAAGGCCCGTCTGCGCGCAAATAATGTTGTCCTCGCCGACCACGCAGGCGTGCCCAATCTGCACCAGACTGTCGATCTTGGCGCCGCGCTTCACCCTCGTCTCACCCATCGTCGCGCGGTCGACAGAGGTCAGCGTCTGCACCTCCACATCGTCTTCAATGACCGTCACGCCCGACTGTACAATCTTCTCGTGCGAGTTGTCCGCGCGTTTGGCGAAGCCGAACCCGTCCCCGCCAATCACCACGCCGTTCTGCAGAATCACGCGATTCCCAATGCGGCAGTTCTCGCGCACCGCGGCATGGGAATGCGCCAGAAAATCATCGCCGATTTGCGCCCCTTCGTAGATGACGGCATGCGGATGCAGCGTTGCGTTCCGCCCAATCGTGACATTCGGCCCCACCACCGCGAACGGCCCAATCGAAGGGTTCTCCCCGACCGTCGCGGCAGCGTGCACCGATGCCAGCGGATGAATGCCTGCCTCGGGCCGCGGAGGCTGATAAAAGAACGCCAGCGCCCGTGCGAAATCGAGGTAAGGGTTTGTCGAGATCACGCTCGTGATTCCCGACCCTTCCACCGGATTCACCACCAGAATCGCAGCCGCCCGAGTATCTTTCACCCGGTGCGCGTACTTCGGATTCGCCAGAAACGTGAGGTGCTCAGGACCCGCATGCTCCATGCCCGCGACGCCGGTGATGGAACGGCTCCCTTCGCCGTGAACGCGACATCCCAGGCGCTCAGCGAGTTCGGTAACAGTCATGTCCCTAGTTTAGGCGCCAACAGCCCCCACGCAGGAGGTGCCGCGGGCGCACGACACAAAAGTGGCAGCGAAACGTTAAGCCGCCTCCTGTCGAGCGGACCGACGCTCCCAGAAGTCCTCAAAACGACCGCTGAGAATGCAGCAATGGAGAGCGATGATGGCGTTGGAACCAGGCACTGTCTGCTCTCCATTCTGAAGCAGGTACAAAGCTTTTGCGAGTGTATCAAAACCGGGACATGCCGTCAGGACTCCTCGAAAGCGCCGCAGCGGGTGGCTCGGAATGATTGGTTGCGACACGTTGAGATGCGTTGCGCAATAAATGATATCCGGAGGTCAGCACATTCTCATCGAACGATGAGCCTGAAGGGGGAAGCGTGCCGGGCTCCTTTCGGTTTTGAGTTTGGGAAAAAGGTGGCAAACACCGACGTCGCCTTGTTGGCCACCAGAATCCGGTTCACGCCCTTCAGTTCAAACAAGCTGCCGGATCACTATGGCGCAGGGCCACGGTGCGAGGCTTTCCTTTCTGTCTGCCGGGGTCGAAAGGGGAGATCAACGGTTCGGAATGAGCTGGCGCAGCTTCGGGCAGCGGTTTCCCAGGCTTCGAAATCGATCTGTTCGGCGGCACGCCGTCCGATCAGTCGCCCGATTTCTTGCCGGACATCGGTTTGGAAGCTCGCCTGGAGCCCCCTTTTTTGACCGCCTCGGCGGTCTCAGCAGAGGGGCCTTTTACTTCCTCGTCGGCCCACTGTTCACAGATCT
>JAWXCM010000203.1:0-7138 GCA_034408745.1 Bryobacteraceae bacterium | reverse complement strand
TCCGAACTCCGTGGTGAACACCACCAGCGTGTCGCTCAGCATGCCCCGCTGCTTCAGATCCCGAAGCAGCGCAGCCGTAGGCTTGTCGAGTATCGCGGCATTCTTGCCATGGTTCTCCCGCATATCCTCATGCCCGTCCCAGTTCACACGCGGAGCCCCGAAGTGCCCGCCGTTATACATCTGGATGCACCGCACGCCCTTCTCCAGCAGTCGACGCGTCAGCAGACAGTTGTACCCGTAGTCCTTCGTTACCGGATCGTTCAGCCCGTACATCTCCCGCGTGGCCTCGCTCTCCCCGCTGATGTCGGTGACCTCCGGAGCGCTCACCTGCATACGCGCCGCCAGCTCATAGCTGCGAATCCTGGCCACCAGTGCATCCTCGCCAGGATGCTGCGACATGTGCTCTTCATTCAGCGCCGACAGCAAATCATACGAAGCAGCCTGCTGTTTTTTCGACACCGCCGCAGGCGGCTGCAGATCCGCGATGGGCGTCCGCGAATCGCCGAAAATCACACCCTGATGAGCCGCCGGTAAAAAGCCATTCCCCCAGTTCGCGACCCCACACGGAGGCAGTCCACGACGGTCCGGCAGCACCACAAACGAAGGCAGATTCGCATTCTCTGAGCCCAGCCCGTAGCTCACCCACGAGCCCACCGAAGGGAATCCCTGAAAGATAAACCCCGTCGACATCTGGAAGATCGCCGGCCCATGCGCATTGCTCCGCGACACCATCGAATGAATGAAGCAAAGATCGTCCGCGCACTCGCCGATACGCGGCAGCAAATCGCTGGTCCATTTGCCCGACTTGCCCCGCGGCCGGAACTCCCAGAACGGCTTCATCACCGTCCCACGCTTCCCGTTGAACGGCGTAATCGTGTTCTCTCCCGCCGTGGCCTTGCCATGATGCTTTATCAGATCCGGCTTGTAATCGAAAGAGTCCACTGAGCTCAGCCCGCCCGGCAGAAAGATCATCACGATGCGCTTCGCCTTCGGCGCATGATGCGTGGCAGCACGAGCATCCCCCGCCGCCATCATCTGCGCCAGCGCAATTCCGGCGAGCCCGCCGCCCACCTCCCACAGCAATTCCCGACGGCCAATCTTATGGGACATAAACAAACTCGTTCGAATTCAACAACACCCGGCAATACGCCGCCAGCGACTCCGATTCCAGAAACCGCATCCCTAACTCCGTCTCCCGCTGCGTTGGCTTCCGCCCAAACAGAACGTCATATGCGCGCTCCACCGCCGGGCCGCCCTCTCGACGAATCCGCTCCGCCACGAACCCAGCCTGCCGAATCACAAAATCATTATTGAGCAGCGTCAGCGCCTGCACCGGCGTATTCGACAACGTGCGCTGCGGCGTCGCCACCGCCGGATCTGGACAATCAAAGCTGTCGAGCATCACCCGTTCCCCGCCCCGCACCACAAACCGGTACACCGCCCTGCGCCACACCTCAGGCCCATCGTTGTCGAGCGCCTTGTAAATATACGAGCCGCCCCCGCCCTTCTTCTGCAGTGCGAACCCCGGGCCACCACGAGCCTCGCCGTCCAGCTTCCCACTCACAAACAGAATCGAGTCCCGCAGCGTCTCCGCATCCATCCGTCGAAGCGGCATACGCCAAAGCAGCCTGTTCCCCGCGTCCACGCCATGCGCCTTCTCGTCGAAGCGGTCGGTTTGCCGATACGTGTCCGAGTGCACAATCAGCCGGTGCAGCCATTTCAGACTCCAGTCATTCTCCAGCAGCGACACCGCCAGCCAGTCGAGCAATTCCGGGTGCGACGGCCGGTCCCCATTCAGTCCGAAATCGCTCGATGTATTCACGATGCCCTGCCCGAAATGGTGCTGCCACACGCGGTTCACAATCACCCGCGCGGTAAGCGGATTCTGCGGATCCGTGATCCAGTCCGCCAGCGCCAGCCGCCGCTCCGCATCCGGAGTCTCTCGCGTGAATCCGAAATCCGAAGCCCTGTGCGCCAGCGCCGACAGTGCGCCCGGCGTCACCTCTTCCTTCTGCCGCGTCACACTCCCGCGCTCCAGCAAATACGAAGCCTCGGGCTTCCGAGGCTTCGCAGCATACACCACCGGCAGCGCAGGAATCGCGGCAAGCTGCGCATCCAGCTTCGACCGTTCCCGCACCAGCTCAGCCCGACGCTCGCGAGCCTCCGCCGTCAGCGCCGCACTCAGTTCCACCTCGCTCACCTGCGGCAGATCGATCTCCACACCATTCACGTGGTCCAGCGTCGACCCCACCGTCCGCCACGTCTGCCCGTCCTCCGACGCCTCCAGCCGGTACACACTCAGGTGTCCCGACCACACCATCTCCGCGACAGGCTTATCCGTGTCAGGCAGCGGCACAATCGCCGGACGGTCATCAGTCGCCTTGTACTCACCATCCCACTTAGCCACCGACACACCCGCCGGCAGCAACTGCAGATCCTTGATCCACGGAGCCTTGTCCGGATGCGCCGTAATCACCAGCCGCCAGTGGCGCGCCGTCACCGCCGCAAACTTGTTCCGATTCCAAAACGCATTCAACGGCATGCGCGATGCCTCAGCTTCACGCTGCCGGTCGAACTCCCGGTACTTCGCCCGCAGCATCGGCACACGAACCGGATCCTCAATCCGAGCCAGTTCCTGCTTCACTAGGCCGAGAGCCTCCCGAACCGGTTTCGCAGACCCCTCATAGGCAGCCTCAGCCTCAGCCGTCGCCACCTTACGGTTCCCGAATCCAACACCACCGAACACCGAAGTCAGCCGGTAATAATCGCGCGTGGGCACCGGATCGAACTTGTGGTCATGACACCGCGCGCAGTTCACCGTCATCGCCTGGAACGTAGCGAACGTCGTACTCACCATGTCGTCGAGCTCGTCCATCCGAGCCGTCGCCGCCATCACCTTGTCCTTGTTCAACTCCACGCTCACCTGATCCCACGGGCCAGCCACCAGAAACCCCGTCGCCGCCACCATGTCGGGATTCTCCGGCGCCAGCAAATCCCCCGCCAGTTGTTCGCGAATGAACCGGTTGTAAGGCTTGTCTTCGTTGAAGGAGCGAATCACATAATCGCGATACCGCCACGCATGGAAGCGCTCGTAATTATGCTCGCCACCATCCGTCTCACCGAAGCGCACAATGTCGAGCCAGTGCCGCCCCCACCGCTCGCCATACTCCGTCGACGCCAGCAGTTTCTCCACCGCATCGTCATAGCTCAGCTTGTACAACTCGGCCTTCGGGGGCAGCCCCGTAAGGTCGAAGCTGAGGCGGCGAATCAGCGTGTAGTGGTCCGCGCCGGGTGCTTGCGTCAGCCCCTTCTCCCGGAGCTTCGCCACCACAAACGCATCCACCGCATTCTTCGCGCCAACAGCCGGTGGCGCAACTTTCACCGGCTCGCGCAAGGACCAGAACGTCCGCTTGACCGTGGCCTCGGCAGGCTTGTCGGACAGCACAGCGCCAGCCCGAATCCATTCCTTCAGCACCGTCAGATCCGCCGCAGCCATTCGAGGACCACCCAGCGGCATCTTGCCCGCCTCGATCAGTTCGATGATGCGGCTTTCCTGCGGCTTACCCGGAACCACCACGTCCCGCAGCGCCTTCGCCGCCGTGAGGTCGAGCCCACCAAACGTCCGCTCGCCCCCATGGCAGCGCACGCAGTTACGGTTCAGCACCGCACGCGCCCCGGCCTCCTGGCCCCACACCCCGGTAACGAAAAGCAACACGAACAGAAAACGCATAGTGCGACTTCCCATCAGGGTAACGCCGAACGGCGGCGCGCGTTCAACTACAGTGGAGTGGATGGCTGATATCACTCGCAGACACTTCGCCGGCGTGGCCGCAATGGCTTCGTTTCGCAACCTTCGCGCGCAGTCCGGAAGGCCGCCCCGCATTCTGCTCCGCAGCTCCTGGCAAAGCGTCAACATCGGCGACATCGGCCACACTCCCGGAGCCCTCGCCCTGCTCTGGAAGTACATCCCGGAGGCCGAAATCACGCTCTGGCCCGGGCAGCTCGGACACGGCTCGCGAGACCTGCTGACCAAAGGCTACCCGCGCCTCAAGATCGCCGAGGGCAGTCTCAACGCCGAGCAGAAACCAGGCACGCCAGCCCTCGCCAAAGCATGGGAGGAAGCCGACCTCTACCTCAGCGGCTCCGGCTCCGGCTTCCCGGCCAGCAACCACGCCGTAGCGTTTCAAAAGGCAACCAATAAGCCCGTCGGCGTCTTCGGCGTCAGCACCGACCCCATCTCCGGATTCGGCGGCGGCCGACTCCCGGAAGGCGGAACCCTCAAGCAAATCCGTGAGAGAGCCCTCAAGCTTCCAGCCGACCACCTGGAACCAGAACTGCGCTACATCATCGACCGCGCCGCGTTCTTCTTCTGCCGCGACACCATCTCGCGCGACTACCTCAAAGCCCAGCAGGTGAAAACGCCCATCCTCGAGTTCGGTCCCGACGCGCAGCTCGGCATGACACTGCGTGACGACGCCAAAGGCTTCGCCTGGCTGCAGGAGCACGGCCTCGAAGAACGCAAGTTCATCTGCGTCATACCGAGGCTCCGCTACACGCCCTACTACAAGGTCCGCAACACGCCCCGCACGCCTGCAGACGAGCCGCGCGACGCCATCAACAACCGCACCACCGAAGGCGATCACCGCAAACTCCGCGACATGATCACGGCCTACGTGCGCAAAACCCGGCAACAAAGTAATGGCCTGCGCCGAGATGACCTACCAGGTGGAGATGGCCAAAGAAGTTCTCGTCGACCCCCTGCCCGCAGACGTAAAGAAGAACGTAGTCTGGCGCGACACCTACTGGCTGCCCGACGAAGCGGCGTCCGTCTATTCAAAGGCCCAGGCCGTCGTCAGCGTCGAGTGCCACTCCCCGCTTATCGCGCTCCACAACGGAACGCCCGGCATCTACGTGCGCCAGCCCACCGATACGTGTAAGGGGCAGATGTATCGCGACTTCGGAGCAGACGACTGGTTCTTCGAAGTCGACGAAACCAGCGGCGATCAGCTCTGGTCCCGCATCAAAGCCATCCACGACAGCCCCGCAAAAGCAAAGTCCCGCGTAGCATCCATCATGAGCAACGTCGAGACCCGCCAAAAACGCATGGTCGACGCCGTCCGCGCCGCCTGCCGCGTGTAATGGCAACCCGCGAGTCCTGGTCGTCGCTGCAGAGGAATCCTAACTGATCGGCTCCTTCAAGTACTTCAGAGCCTTTCCTGGTATTGTCGGATAGTGATAGACACTTCACGGTCCACTACACTCCAAAGCACGGCAGTTGACTCAATCAGGCGGAAATTGAGACCGGGTTGTTCGCCCGCCAGTGCCTGGGCAAACAGTGCCTGGGCAAACGCCGCCTTCCGAACTTCGCCCGATTGTCGGCCGAAGCGCGCGCCTGAAATCGCCAAATCAACCGTCGGCGAACTCTTGTCAAGTGGAGATTCTCCCGCCAGGATGCCCGAAATGCATTTCACTATCAGGAGAACCTATTTATGTGGTCAGAGAACTAGTTAGTTCAGACGTTCGCATCGCGTGTTGCCTCAAATTGTAATGTTACCGAACTGCTAATGGTCGTTGGGGGACGGTTGCAGGGCTTTTCCGATATCCTTCGTCGGCAACTGATCCGGCTGGACACCATCTGGTAACAGAACCACTCGTACAGCGCAGTGCGAGCGCAACTTTTGAGCGACGGCGGTGCTCGCCTTGCGGCCGGTCGCATCGCTGTCCAACAAGAGGATGACATGGCGGTTTGCAGGAACACACGCCCGCCACGTTCCCGCTCTGTCAGCACCGGTTGAAGGTACTGACAGAGCGCTCCATATCAGAACGAAAGACGCAGGGTGAGCTGAATCTGCCTGGGGGTCCAGTAGCTGGTCTGCATGGTGTTGATGCCGTCGCCGGCGCCGGGGTTGGTTAGGCCCTGCATGTTGAACGCGTTGAAGGCGTCCATGTTGAAGCGGAGTTTGAAGCGCTCCGTCAACTCGAAGACCTTGTAGAGCGACATGTCGGTCTGCCAGTTGTAGGGTCCCTGCAGAGTGGTGAACCCGTACGGGTGAATGCCGGAGGGGCCGGGGCTGTAAGCGGTAGTTACCGAGGTCCCATTGTTGAGCCGGACACTCACGTTGTTGTTGCCGAAGTTGGCCGTGCCGGGGGTGTTGTTGATGGGCGCGGCAAAGGGCTTGTAGTCCGCCGGAAGCCCCTGCACGCCACGGGGTGCATTGACGAGGTTCGGGGCGACATAGCCGTTGAACCACATGAAGCCCTCGCGGCAGATTCCGCTGCGGCAGTCGGTGATCTTCTGTTTGGTCTTGGAGACCTCGAGTTCGTTAAATTCGCCCCAGTTGTTATCGGCGACCTGGAAGGCCTGGGCGACAATCTGGCCGGTGAAGGCGAACTGGAAGCCGCCGACGAGGGCGTTGACGAGGCGGTTGGAATTGCCGAGGAAGCGCTTGCCTTTGCCGACGGGGATGTCGACAATGCCGTTGAAGTTGAGGCGCTGTTTGGGGATGCCGGTATCGACGGCGTAGTTCTGGTAACGGTTGAACTCGCGGTTGGGCTTGAGCGGGTCGCCCGGATCGATGTTCGAGGGAATGATCCCGGGGGCATAGGTCGAGGCCGGGTTGAGGACGTTGTCCCGGAAGGTGTTGCCGCCGACGCGGAAGGCTCGGGAGTAGACGTAGTACACCTGCCATGCCATGCCCTTGCGGAAGGGGCGCTGGTAGTTGAGCTGCAGCGCGCTGTTGTTGGACCAGCCGTATTTGGTGGAGACGACGTTGCCACCCCAGGTACGGTTGTCAAACGGGCGGGTGGCGACCGAGGCAAGAGCGCCCGTGGGCGGAATGGTTCCGGTCCTGGTCTGCCAGACATAAGCGGAGGGGGCCTGGTTGTACTGGAAGTTCTGGTCGAGGTTGTCGCCGTGGGTGTAGACGTAGGTGGCGCGGAGGACGGAGCCGTCGCCGAAGGGCTGCTCGATGGTGAAGTTGGAGCTGTCGACGGTAGCGGGCGGGTAATTCGCATCGAGCGTGGTGCTCATGCCGATGCCGGGCAGAACAGCACGAACGTCGTCAATTCCAGCACCGTCAACTCCCTGCTGCCCGGCAACGACGGAGACCGGGGATCGGAGCAGGTAGTTGGGGAGGCC
>JAWXCM010000202.1:0-3307 GCA_034408745.1 Bryobacteraceae bacterium | reverse complement strand
GTGGTTGTGATTCCATTCAGCAACACTGGTTGATCCTTGTCTCGCCCTGCTCAGTAAATACGACCGGCGGACTGTCTCAACTGATATTGGCACGGAGGGCATCCGCTTCAACTGCTCCTTCACGCGCCGCCGGAGTTCGATCGTGAACGGGAGGTATTCTTCCATGCTCTGCGCGCGAGCAGTCTCCACCCGGATGCAGCCACTTCATCAGACCCGACGTCGTGCGAGCGACCGCCTTGCGGTCATACAGAGCCGTGTAGTTCGGTGCCGCAGCGCGGAATGGAAGATCTCCGCCAAATAATCCGAGATCAGGCCCAGATGCGGCGTGAAAACATCCGGCTGCATCTTGGGCATCTCCCAACCGGGGAGGGTAGGCGTGCCAGCGGTCGTGAAACGCCATGTCCATGTCGTTGCGGATGGGCTCGGGCAAGGCTGTGAACAGGCGAGATGCGGGCCGTCGTCTCAACGTCCCCATCCATATTGCCGTTGAACACCATGCCCGCGTCAGCCGACAGCGTCCCTTTGTCGTCGCCGCGGGAGAATGAGCCCTGTTTCATGTGTTTCATGTAGCCCTTATACATCTGCTTGTCGCTCTCACTGCGAAAGTTGGCGCCAGCCACTTCGTCGAATGCGACGGTGTCGTACTTCAACACAAGACCCGGCTTATCCTTACGATTCTTCCAGCCGAAGAGATCGGGTACGCCACCCTGTCAGCCGGAGAGCAGGATTACGTAAGGAGACACATACGATTTGCCGGTCTCGCGCGGCCCCAGTTCGATGAGGTGTAGTTGCGCTCAATCATTGGCACGAGCCGCAGCAAATAGAGCAGCTTCCGCCGCCGAGTAAACTCCGGGTGGAACGGCTCGTATCCGAGCGATCGCAACAGAACGTCCACCCATTCATCCCGCGTGAAACGGGCACGCGCCTCGACGAACTCCTCGAGACTGGCGGCAGCGATCTGGATCGGCGCGAAGCGGCTCAGGACGAAGGGACGAATCGTATTGCCCTCCGTTTTCATGTCGTCATACGTGAGCTCGACGTTTGCCCATACGCCACCGGTCAGAAGGCGCTCATTCGCATGAACCAGATCGTGGCTGATATGGATGCGGTCGAGCCCGCAGGTCGCCAGGCGACCCCAGAATTTCCCACCCTGCACCTTCTCATCGAAGGTTGCCGTTACCAGGTCAATCAGCTTCAGCGATCCAGCACGCTGTAGCCTTGCTTTCACCAACTACGCCTGGTCACCACGAACGATCCGCTCCGCAATGATTTCCTTCACCTGGGTGAGCCCAGCCTGAATCTGATCCGGATCTGTACCAGAACAGTACTTGCCGAGCAGATATTCGAGCACGTACACCGGCACCGATAATCCGACTTTCAGGCGTTTCACGAGGTCCTTCCGCACTACTCGGCCTGGAAACGCCTGAGCCAGTTTCAGGTCGAGTTCATCGAGTTGCGGTTGCGCCTGTGGGTTCATTTAGCGGGTTCGGGCCGTAGCCCTTTCATCTTTCGAAATCCGGCGTCGAAGGTCAGCACCTGGCCATCCGCACGTGTTCGTGCAATCACGGTAATGGCCGCGTCGGCGAAGCTCAACGACGTATTCTTCTGCGAGCGGAATAACTGCACTGTCTCCAGAAAAACATCGGAACACGGCACGAACTCCAATTCCTGTGCTTCGAGCAGAAGGCGTCCTGTTCGGACCGCTGTAGCAAGACCTCGCCTGACCAGCAGAACTGTCACGACCTCAAGGAAGACGTACTCAGGCAGCAGGCCTTTCCCCCATCGACCGCTGAGAAAGTCGCGCATTAAACTGCGCGCGGCCTCATGCTGGCTGTCGCGTTCGTTATGAAAAGCGATCAGGAAGCTCGAATCAAGAACAATCACACTCGGCTTCCGTATACAACCTCGTCAATCTCGCCGCTGAGTCCTTCGTTGCCCTTAGCGAAAGGTTCGGGACGCAACTCCGCGAGGCTCCGCTTACCTTTCGGAACCGTGCGTTTCAGGTAAGAGCGAAGCGCTTCGTTCACAACATCGCCAACTGTTCTGCCTTCCAGAACCGCCAGCGCGCGCGCCTCGCGGTACGCCTGCTCGTCAAGGTTGCGAATGGTGGTGTCCATATGATCCTGTAATACTTGTAACACAAGTAATCGCGCAGCGTGTCAGTCCCAGTCGCCTTCCAGCTCCACCCGGAGCATTGCCGCCGCGTATCGAGCACTTCATCATCGTCGGCGTCCAGCAGCTGAATCGCGACAGCCGACCCAAACGCCGCTTCCGCGCCTTCGACCTTCTTCAACGCCAGGGCAACTACGCCACCCTCTGGCGCAATCGTGCCAGTTTCCGACCGGAACAGCGCTTTGCCCGTATCCTCATGAACTACTCGAAACCGCACCATCCGGCTGAGCAGAGACCCGGAAACGCCACCACCCAGGGTCTGCTGCACGACGCCCGGGGCGGCTTCCAGCCGTTGCCCGATATTCGTGATCGACTCGACCGGCCGAATCACCGCGGCCACCTTCTCCGCCTTCTTCGGCCAATGCGCCACAAGTACAGGCAGTACTAATTCTTGTAGGGTCGAGCCGCCATGAAAGTACCGAAGCCCGCCATGAGTCTGGAAGACGTTCACGCTCCACGGCGTGCGGGCGCAAAGCTCGCTCCTGCTAACCGGCAGCTCGAGCGTCGATACTCCCCGCAACGCCGAACCGATCACGCACCTGCGCGATGCCCACGCGATCTCCCCTTCCGGCTTCGGAACAAAATCGTTCTCCGGCGAGGTCCAGTGGAAGAAGCCGTGATCGATGGTGACCAGAACGTTCGAACATCCCGCACGGCTCAGGCGCCGAATGGCTTTGGCATATCGCTCCAGGTGTTCATCAAGGCCGGCGGGCTCAAGCCGGTCCCCGTGCCCGTCCACGTCGAGTTCGTCCCCGAAGACAAACACCAGCCGCCCCAGCGCCTGGATGCTGAGCTCGGTCGACGCGTCCGCCACCTTCCCGACGGAAAGAATCGCCCCTTCCTTCACCTTCCACCGCGCCTTTAGCCACTCGCGCCGACTCGCCGCTATAGCCAGGTTGCCGGCAAATCCCTGAGCTGACACATACAGCGCCCCGGCCGGCACAACCGTAGCCCGCTCCGCCGGCTCACCTCTGTTGAGCATCACGGCCAGCCGCCGACCCGCCACCGCGGCAGGCATCGAGGATCACCACGGCCACCGCGGAAGCGGGATGTACTGGGGACGATGTTGTTGTCGGTGTTGGCGGGTCACTGGCGTTACGCGCACATGAACTCTGTGCGTGGGGACGGCGTGAAT
>JAWXCM010000201.1:0-51187 GCA_034408745.1 Bryobacteraceae bacterium | reverse complement strand
GGGCTCGATTTTACGAACGGGGCAAATGCGATTTTGGAGCTGGGGCGACAACTTCCTGTCATCGCAGGGTTCACCGATCTGGACAAGGGGCTGACGGTCAGCGCGGGCGTGATCAGCGGAGGGACGCGGCTGAATGTAGTGCCCGATCTGGCTGTGTGTGACTTCGATATACGGGTGTCGCGGGCGAAGGACTGGGCGGGTCTGGAGCGCAAGTTTCGCGGACTGCGCGCAGTGGACAAGCGGTGCCGCATCGAGGTGGAAGGCGAGTTGAACCGTCCGCCACTGGAGCGCACGAAGGCGGGTGCGGCGTTGTTCGGGACGGCTCGCACGCTGGCCGGGGAGTTGGGGTTCGAGCTTGGGGAGACGTCGGTGGGCGGCGGGTCGGACGGGAATTTTACGGCGGCGCTGGGGGTGCCGACGCTGGACGGTATGGGCGCTGTCGGAGAGGGGGCTCACACGCCGGGTGAGTACGTGCTTGTGGATGCACTTCCGGGACGGATCGCGCTGATTGCTAAGCTGCTGGCTGCGCTGTAAAGCCCGCAGTTGGGACCGCGCTCTACCTGTGCCGTGCTCGCCGTTAGCGAAGCATACCGGACCAGTTCATGATCGGAACCGAGGAAAATGCGCCAGCAGGATTGAATCGTATCCCCACCGCAGACATTCGGTTTGTGGAAGATTCGACCAGAATAGTGCCTACTCGTCCAGCCGCGAGAGGAAAACGATCAGCAAGTACGAAAGCCGACTGACCATTTCCGGGAAGTGCGATTTCCGTACTACCGACAGTCGCACCCTGCAGGTCTATTAATGTCAACCGGATTCGAGTTGCGGGCGACGCTGGATTGGCTATCGCGATCGCAGTGACAAACCCTTCCAGGTTGTCGACTGGCATATAGAAGCTGGTGTCATCGTATGCACCAAGCGGCACCAAAGCTTCGTAGGTTGAACCTCCGAACCGCCTCCGAAACATCAGGTAACCGCCTATCCGTCCGAGGGTTGTGTCGTAGTCCAGGGAGATCCAGCCAGTTTTTACCGGCTCATTACCGGGTGCCGTAAGAAGGACATTGATACTTCCTCTCGGCGGGAGAGAGCCGTCGGTCCGCGTGGCAGTTGTCATCTTCCCGTCGGGAATGGAGCGAAAAGTCAGCTCGGCCGGAGATCCGTCCGGTAAACGGAACTGTTGTTGAAACGGTATAAGCCTGTCCGAAAGGTTAACAATGACCATTACGCTTTCCCATTCGCCGCCACCAGCCGCGAAATGTGGAAAGACAGCGTCGCTCGTGCCAAAAAACGTTGGCTTATTACCAGTTGCTGCAGCATAAGACGACGTACTGCTCTCAAGATAAGTGGCAGGACGCTCGCCGCTGATCACTACGGTGGAAGCTGCAAAGCTGCCAAAATAACCTGTTTAATTCGAGTCACGATGTCGAGTATACGCGAAATTGGGACGCTTGAGGCGGAGGTCACGGTCAGCCGAAGAGGCTCAACTGGTCGACCTCGGCGATCCAGACGTCGGGCGGGGCGTCCTGGAGCTTCCTCGTGAGGCCGAATTCTTCGCGCACCGATCGCACGCGCTCCGCAATCATCTCCGGATACGCGCCCTTCAGATAGCCTGATCCGGTGCCGTAGCGCTCGCGATATTTGCGCACCAGGTGTGGGAATTTCGCTTCCAGCATGGGGAAGAAGGCTTTGCGGGCGCACTCTTTCAGGAAGAGTGTCTGGGCGGTGAAGTAAGACGCTCCGGCCTGGCGGACCGCGGAGGCAACCGCGGCCAGGCTCTGACGGGAGTCGTTGATCAGCGGCAGGACCGGGCTGTTCATCACCACTACGCCGAGTCCTGCTGAAGCGAGGCGTCGCACCGATTCGACGCGCAGTTCGGGTCTGGGTGCGCTGGGCTCAAGGATGCGCGCGAGGGCCGTATCGACCGTAGTGATGGTCTGCATCACGTGCATGGTGTTGTACCTTGCGATCTCGGTGAAGACGTCGGCGTCGCGGGCGATCAGGTCCGATTTCGAGATGATACTGAAGGCTCGGCCTCGCTCCGTTGTGAGTGCTTCGAGTATCTGGCGCGTGACGCCGTAGCGGCGCTCCGCAGGCTGGTAAGGGTCAGTTGCGGTGCCGATTGCGATCTTGTCTTCACGTGGGATTCGCGCCAGTTCGCGGCGAAACGCGGCGGCATCGAAATGTTTGGCGAAGATCAGGGTTTCGAACTGGTCTGTGTCGCGTAGCTCCATGAACTCATGGGTGTATCGGGCGTAGCAGTACTTGCAGCCAAACTCGCACCCGCGATATGGGTTGATCGTCCAGCGGAAGGGCATCCATGGATTCGAGACTCGGCTGACGAGGCTTTTGGATTCGAGCTCGCGGTACTCGACGCGACGTTTCGCTTCGAGGAGGTCGGCCTCCGCAGCCATGCGGGCAATACCCACCAGTCCGGCCGAAGGCTTGCACTCCGGGAACAACACCACTTGATATTCGCCTTTTATTCGCTATCTGTCAAGCACTCCTTTTGCGAGCATTACGAGCAACGCAAGGGCGGTCATGATGCCGCCGAACTGAAGCAGGCCCGTCTGGTCGGGCTCGGGGGCGGGGTCTTTTGGCCAGAAGAGCCGGATGCCGCAGGCGAAGGCTATGAGGAAGATCATAGTCTCCGAGGTAAGCATCCAGAGGACTGCGGCGAGGCCTGTAACGATCATCCGTTGTTTCTGCGCGAGGGAGCGCCAGCCTCTGGCGCCGTCGAGCTGCCACACCGGGATGAGGTTGAACATGTTGATGACAGCGCCGAAGTGGGCGATGGCACCCCAGGCAGCCCAGCCAGTCGACGCGTAGACGGCGTAGCAGAAGAGTGCTGCGCCGAGCCCGTAGAGCGGCCCGGCGAGTCCGACTCGCGCGTCCTGAATGGGCTCGAGGTGGAGCTGTTTGAGGCGGATGAACGCGCCGAATCCTGGGATGAACATTGGCGCTCCAGCCGGAATGCCGTAGCGATGCAGCGCTACCACGTGTCCCATTTCATGGACGTAGATGGAGAGCACAGAACCGATGGCGAACCACCATCCGTAGAGCGCCCAGTAGACGCCCACCCAGGCGAGCATGGAAAGTAAAGTGCCGCCCTTGCTAAGGCCGAGGAGGAGGAACTTGCCCTTGGTGAGCGCGATGAGCAGGAACGCTTTCAGCTTCCACAGAACCAATGCGGCTGGGCCGCCGACAGCAATGATGCGCCGCCAGATGCCCGATTTGGGTGGTTCCGAAGTGGCCTGGTCCACCTTGTCTGCCAGGTCGGCTATGCGGGCCTGTATGGCTCGGAACTGCGCGGTGTTTTCGGGCAGCAGCGGGAGACACTGCATCCAGAGATCGCGCGCACGGCTGGGTTCGTTTCGCGCTGCCGCGGCGCGGGCCTCGGCGGCCAGCGACTCGAGGCGGTCGGCAAAGGTCAGCGTCAGACACGACGGGCAGGCCAAATCCGACGGGCTCAGGGCGGTACCGCACTCAAGACACGGATTCAAGTTTGTAGGGTCCCAGAACCAGTATGTCGGTACGGCCGGTTAGCTTCCAGGCCTGCGCCAGGCCGAAGAAGAGAATGACCAGTGAGAGCAATCCGCCAGCCGGGTTCTGGAAGACTGCCAGGAACGGCGCTGCCACCACGAGAGCCGCCAACATGATGATGACCCTGATTGCGTTCGGTCGCGTGGACGGCGCGATGTCTTCACCTCGGGTCTGCGTAACGGCGGGCTTCGACTTCGAATAGTGGTACAGAAAGATTGGGATATTGCTGCCGGAAATCGCGAAATAGGTGAGTGCCACAGCGAGGACTTGCTGCGGTCGGCCGCCGAGCCCTTTCGACCCGGCTCGCACGGCCTTGCCCACCATGATTCCAACCAGGATGGAAATGAGTCCGACCTCGAGGCCCGCAAAGATTGCAACTGCGGCGTAGATAGCAAGTCCCGCCAGCGCGGCGAGCGATCCATACAACACGGCTGTCGCCATGGAAACTACAGGCGGAGCCTTCTGGCCAGACTCGATTCTGACTGCGCATTCGGAGCAAACTACCTGTCCCTGGGCGTGGAAATATTCGTTTGTAATGACGTTCCCGCATGAGACACAACGCAGTGAGTCGTCAGGCTCGGCGGCTGGCTCGGCTTTTCGGAACTGCAGATCGTCGTCCGATTCACGCACTACGCACAGCGTATCGCATACAGCCGGCTCAGTCGCTGTCAACGCGGCTTGCGAGAGCGTGCCAGACGAGGCCGAGCGCTGCGCCCCAGACCAGGTGGGCGCCGATCATGAGCATGGTCCGCGATCTGCGGTCGTGGCTGGGCGAGGGATAAAGACCGGAATGGGGCAGTACGCCGAGGTAGGCTCCACCCCAGACGGCGAGTCCGTAGAGAGCGCCTTCGGCCACCGGTGGGAGTCCACTTTCTCCCGCGAATCCCGCGTAGCCTGCGCCGGCAGCGGCGCCGAGTCCGAAGTGGGCGGTTATGGATAAGGCTTCGGCCTGCTCCTGATTGAGCGCACCCCCCGCGACGTTTTCCGTAATGCGCTGCGGAGGCAGATCCTCCCAGCGCTCCAGCGCGCTCATCACGGCCGTCATAGGAATGGTGGCTACTGCGCCAGCGATCGAACCTGCTATGCGGGAATCCATATCGACAACTGTGGACGCCGCCACAGCGACACGGTTTCAGGTGCGGGGCATGTCGCGGTGGCTTTCTTTCACCTTGAAACCAGTTTTCGTCAGATGCCGGCAAATCTCGGCCGCCATCATGACAGAGCGGTGTTGTCCGCCGGTGCACCCGAACGCGATGGTGAGATAGCTTTTTCCTTCACGCATGTAGTGAGGAATCAGGAAATCGAGCATGCCACTGGTTCGGGAGATAAATTCCTGGGTCTGCGGGTATCCCGCGATGTAGCGGGCGACTTTGGAGTTTTTACCAGTGAGCGGCTTGAACTCGGCTATGTAATTCGGGTTCGGGAGGAAGCGGACGTCGAAGACGAGGTCAGCGTCGGCAGGAACTCCGTTCCGAAAGCCGAAGCTCATCACGTTGATCAGCAGCTGCGAACCGTGCTCGCTTGCGAAGGTAGCTTTGATGACGTCGCGCAGTTCGTGGACGGTGAAGCGGGAAGTGTCGATGACCTGATCGGCGAGGGCGCGGATTGGCTGGAGTTGCTCGCGCTCCATTTGGAGGCTCTCTGTCACGGACATGTCTGCCCCGAGAGGATGCGGACGTCTGGTCTCACTGAATCTTCTCAGGAGCGATTCGTCCGCGGCCTCAAGGAACAGCAGCCGGGCATTGAGTTTGCGCCGGAGCTTTCTGTAGAGCGCCGGAAGGGCAAGGAGAGCGTCACCCTCCCGGACGTCGACCACGAGGGCCGCGCGGGAAATCGTTCGCGATTCCTGAGCAAGCTGCGCGAATTTGGGAATCAGTTCGATGGGCAGGTTGTCCACCGAAAAGAATCCCAAATCCTCGAAGACTTTTAGAACAGTTCCTTTGCCCGACCCGCTGAGTCCGGTGATGATCACCAGCTCGGAGCCGGGCTTCAGAGCAGGACTGTCAGGAGCGCCAACTGTCGCGGCCTTTTTGGGCATCCGGGAGTGATATTAGCATTCCACCAGATCGAAGTTGTTGTCAGGCCTCCGTATGAGAACAGACAGCCGGCCGGAGCCAGCGGTGTACACCATGTAGGGCTCATTGCCAATCATGAGGACAGCCTCCTGTTCGGTGAGTGGTTTCCCATCTTCCGGCGTCACCCGGTAGACCTTTGGCCTGCCGTTGGCGGCGCCTGGCGTCGAGTGCCCGTTGGTGCGGCGCGGTTCCACCTCCACGTCTGTCTCCGGCGATGAGGCAGAGTCCCAGCCCTCCTTTGGGGTCTTCTTCACGTCGCGGCGTTTATCGCGGATCCGCATCATTTGCCGTTCGAGCTTCTCGAACGCCTGATTCAGAGCCGTGAACTGGTCGGCATCGGCATGCTCGCCAACCACGGTGTGATCAAGGTAATTCAGCGTGACCTCGGCGCGATGCTCATTTTTGGCATGCGTCAACGCTACGCGAGTGTTCTTGTCACCCTTGCCGTCGACCTCGAGCAGTTTGGCGATTTTGGCCACCTTACCGTCGAGGAGTGCCTTCTGTTTCGGATGAAGGTACTCTTGCTTACCGGCATAACTAATATTCACCGGGGCAACCTCCTGTTCTCTGGAGCTATACTACCGCCAATTAGACGCACCCGGCGGCGGGGGATTACTGGGTCAGCGGCGTTTCGACTATTCGCGATGGCGCCGCTGGTGCGTGGAAGGTATTTTCATATCCTCCCTGTACTTTGCAACGGTGCGCCGTGTGACGTCGATACCTTCCGACTGCAGACGCGCGGTAATTTGCTCATCGGTAAGCGGCTGACGGGAATCTTCTTCTTCAATCATCCTCTTGACCCTGCGTTTCAGAATCAGCAGGGGTGTGGTGTTGCCACATCGACCCTGCACTGCTTCAGAGAAGAAATAGCGCAGCTCAAACACGCCCTGCGGCGTGTGGGCATATTTGCTTGCGACCGCGCGGCTGACGGTGGACGGGTGCACGCCGATTTCTTCGGCCACATCCTTGATCATCATCGGCTTCAGCTCATCAATGCCGCCTTCGAGAAACTCACCCTGCCGCCGCACGATGGACTGGCAGACCTTGAGGATCGTCTGCTTGCGCTGCTCGATGTTCTTCATCAGCTGCAGTGCAGAAGCGTACTTTTCCTTAACGTAATTGCGGACTTCTTTGCTCGGCTCCTGGTCCCGGTCGAGCATTTTGCGGTACTGCGCGTTCAGGCGTAGTTGTGGCAGATCCTCGTCGTTCAACTGGATGAGGTAATCTTCGCCGTCTTTGGTGATGTAGACATCGGGCTCGACCGTACGGGCGCCAGTCTGGTTGAAGCGCAGGCCAGGGCGGGGGTCGAGGTGACGGATCATTGCGACCGCGATCTGCACATGCTCCGGAGGCCGGCCCAGTTGCTTCGCCATCTCACGAAACTGGCGCGTTTCCAGCAGCTTCATGTACTTTGAGGCGATCTGCCAGGCGACGCCGCCTTTGCCATTGCGCGCTTCGATCTGAAGCAGCAGGCACTCCCGCATGTCGCGGGCGGCGATACCGGCGGGATCCAGCGTCTGCACGACGCGCAACGCCTCTTCCACCTCGGCGAGCGTGAAGCCTTCCGACTGGGCGATTTCTTCCACCGGCTGCATCAGATAGCCGTTGTCGTCGAGGTTGCCGATCACGGACAGCGCGGCCTCGCGCACGGCTTCCAGCATGATCTCGATAGCGAGTTGGGACTGGAGGTGGTCCGCCAGTGTGACGGGCGAGGAGAGGAACGTTTCAAACGACGGCTTCTCGACGTTCTCCGCGGATGGACTTTTGTACCCAGGGTCCAGATAATCGTCGAAAAACGACCCAAAGTCGATTTCGTCGAAGGGGTCAGCTTCCACCCTGGTTTCGACGGCGTCTCCTTCCGCGGGTGCGGTCGAAGATGAATCGATGTTTGCAGGTCCGGCGGCTCCGTCGAGCGTGGGCAGCTCGGCGATCTCGGTGAACTCATACTCACCGGAGCCGTTCACTCCGCCGGCGAGGGCCTCGAGCAGTGACTGGTCAGCGGGGTCGGCGACCCGTTCCCGCTCCAGAAGCTCCTGAACTTCTTCCTGAGTGAGCTCGTCGCCGGCCTCGGTGCTTTCCTCGAGGACGGGATTCTGCGCCATCTCGGTGGTGATCATGTCCCGCAGTTCCAGCCGGTTGAGCTGAAGCACGGTGACCATCTGCACGAGACCTGGTGTCAGAATTTGCTTCTGCGCGACCCGTAATTGCAGTCTCGGGGACATCAGGCTCATTTGCTTGCCATTCTATCAGACAATGCCATTTTTGAAGCCCGCTTCGCTGTAACTCCTTAGCAACTGAAGTACCGTTGTCCTGTGGGTGTACGTCATGAGACGCGCCTCACAACAACAAGTGTCACGTCATCGGCTGCCGGAGCACCTGCGGCGAAGTCGGCTACCGACTGGATGATTGCCTGGAGGATGTCGGCCGCGGATTTGTCGTGAGTGGCGAGAATCACCTGCTTGAGGCGCTCTTCTCCGAACTCGTCCTGATCCCCATTCTGGGCCTCCGAGACGCCGTCGCTGAACACCACGATGATGTCGCCGGTGGCCATTTCCACCTTCGCCGAGGCATAGCGGGCCTGGCCGAAAAGGCCCAGGATGAGGCCGCCTTCCTGCAGCTCTTCTATTTCGCCGGAAACGCGCGCCAGGTAGGGTGGATTATGGCCAGCGTTGCAGTAGGAGACCTCGCCCGTAGCCGGGTCAATGATCATGAAGAACAGCGTTATGAAACGGTTTGACGGCGTATTGGCGGCAGTGTGGCGGTTGAGCCGGTTCATCAGGTCAGCCACGTCTGTGATGTCTTCGGAGATGACTCGGAGCCGGGCCTGGAGGCTGGTCATCAGCAGAGCAGCCGGCATGGCCTTGCCGGAGACGTCGCCCAGCGCGACACCGATCTTGCCGTCGGGATACTGCAGGAAGTCGTAGTAGTCGCCGCCGACGGTCCGGCAGGGAACGTTGTGCCCGGCGAGGTCGAGGCCAGGGACGATGGGCGCTCGCGAGGGCAGAAGGCCTCGCTGAATCACGGCGGCCTGTTCCAGATCCTTGGCCATGATCTTTTCGGCCTGCTCGATTTCCGCAAGGCGGGCGCGTTCGATGCGAACCGCGGCGATATTCGCCATGACAGTCAGCAGGTTCAGGTCTTCGACGGCGAACTCGCGAACGAGCGTCGGCGAATCGACGTAGATGAGGCCCAGCACCTGATCGTTCGTTTGCAGCGGCACAGCCATGAACATCCGGACCTGCTGCTGGACCAGGCTCTGCATGCCTTTGAAGGCTTCGTCGGAAAGGACGTCGTTGATGAGCAGAGACTCGCGGCCGCGGAGGACGCGTTCGCGCACACCCTGGCTGATGCGGAAGTTGCCGCCGGAGGAGGCTTTGACATCCAGCGATTCGCCCTCATAGGCCAGCAGTACACCGCGTTCCGCCTGAACAGCTTCGATGGCGAGGTCGAGGATGATGGGGAACAGCTTGTCGAGTTCCTGCTCCTGTGAGAGCTGGTTCCCGGCTTTGATCAGGGCTCCGATTTTGTCGGCACTGACCGTTGGTTTTTCGAGTCGCTGGGCTCCGGGGCTCAGGACGTCGGCGAGGGATCGGGAGACTGTTGTCTTTTCGTCGCGGGTGTCAATAAAAACGACAGTCTCGTTGAACGGGCGCGCGGCAACGCCATAGACGATGGTCAGGTGGCCGGCCTGGATCTTGTCGCCACCCACCAGCTTCCGCGGCGTGGTGATGCGGTCGCCGTTAAGTGTGGTGCCGTTCTTACTCCCGGGGTCGACGAGAAGCCACTCTTCGCCCTCGCGCTGGAAGAGGAGGTGTTGGCGAGAGAGACCACTGTCGTCGGGATAACAGAGCTCGTTCGTGTTGGCGCGTCCCAGTCCGACGCGCTCCCCTTCAAGCACGTGTGTCCTGGTTTTCCCGTCGGCAGTCAGGATCGATATTTCGGCCATTTATGCCATATTACGCTGAACAGGGCTGGAGCGATGTTTCGCTACTCCTGACGAAGGGTTACAGCTGGATCGAGCGCGAGAGCCGTGCGGGCCGGTATGGCAGCCGCGAGAAGGGCTGCCAGGGTCAATATGGCAGCCATCCCGGCGAATGCGACGGGATCGAACGGGCTGACTCCGTACAGCATGGCTCGGATGAGCTGAGCGCCCCCGCCGGCGAGGGCCAGTCCGATGACGGCGCCGGCGATGACGGGCTGCATGCCCTGCCAAATCATGAGTCGCATGACGGCGGACCGGTCGGCACCGAGGGCGACTCGGATTCCCATCTCGCGGCGGCGTCGGGTTACGGAGAACGCGACTACGCCGTAGATGCCGGTCCCGGCCAAAAGCAGGGCGAAGACACCGAGAACGCCTGCCGCGGCGCTGGCCAGCTGCGCGGGCACCAGAGCGTCGCGCACGCTTTCCTCCACGCGCTTGAGGCGGATGGTCACGTTCGGATCCTCTCTGCCGACAGCCTCGCGGAGCTCCTTGTCAATGCTGGCGAACGGACCATCCCAGGCGAGCACCAGCATCGCTTCCATGTGTCGCAGACCCGACATCGGCGTGTAGATCTTGCCCCGCTGCAGCGTGCCGAGATCGAGCGCCCTGGTGTTCGAAGCGATGCCGACGATCTCATACTTCTCGCCGGGCATGCCGAAGAGCAGGGTTCGACCCAGTGCTTTGGGGCCGCCGAAATGACTGCTGGCGAGTTCGGCGTCGATGATTGCCACGCGAATGCCTGGCTTTTGATCCGCGGCTGTGAACTCGCGGCCTGACTGGAGGCGAATGCCGGCTGTCCGGAAGTAGTCGGGGCCGACCTCATCGCAAGCTGCCAGGGCACGGGTGGGCTGTCCGTCCGACGAGGGAATGCCGATTTCGGTGCCGCACTGTTGATGCAGGGGCTCGACGAAAGTTGTAGATACAGACCTGACGCCAGGAATTGCGGCAGCGCTTTCGCGCAGGTTCGCGAAAAAGCGTTCGGCCGACTGGCGAGTGTACTGCTGCTGGCGGAGGTCGAAGCTGGCTGTCACAAGGTTGCTGGTTGCCTGCCCTGGATCGCCCTTAAGTGCGGATTGAAAGCCTCGTACCAGGAGTCCGGCGTTGACGAGCAGGACCAGACACACGGCGACCTGGACGGCGATGAGCGCGAACTGGGTTCGTTGCTTGCCGGTCTTGTTCCTGTCGTCGAGGCCTTCGGTGCGCAGGTTGGCGTTCAGGGAGAAGCGGAGGGAGCTCCATGCCGGAACCAGGCCGAACACGGCTCCGGTGATCAGGGAGACGAGCATGGTGAAGAGCAGGACGCGGCTTCGGGACGCGCCGATGGACAGACGCACGGCGATTTCGCGCCGTCGCACCAGGCCTCGGGCGAGCAGCATGTTGGCGACGTTGGCGCAGGCCACAATGAGCACCAGGCCCACTGCAAGGAAGAGGATTCCAATGATGGGCGCGGACTTCTGCCGGATCCACGGATAGTTGAAGAACGCAGCGGGGGCGACGGAAACAGCAGCGGTCCGCTGGGGCATGTGGGCTGTGAGCGCGTTTTGAAACAACAGCTGCATCTCGGCCTGCATGGCGGAATCAGAGACGCCTGGCCGGATGCGCCCGAGCACCTGAATCCATGCATTGACTGGGTTGGTGATCAGTGGCTCGCCCGGGCGGGTAATCGCCTGCATGCTGAGGGGAATCCAGACGTCGGGCGCGAGCATGGTGGGTCCGGTGGTCTGCCCGTCGGCAATGCCGATGATTGTGAACGGTGTTCGATTCAGGACGATGAGCTGGCCGACCACGCCTGGGTCGGATCCGAACCAGATCTTCCAGGCGCGGTTCGATAACACCAGGACAGCGGGAGCGCCGGGCGAAGATACCTCTTTGGGGCGGAAGAAGCGGCCGAGGGCTGGACGTCCACCGATGAGGGTCAGCAGGTTATCGGAGGCGAGCTGCGCGTGGACGGGGCGGGGGTCGTCTTTTCGCGACATCTGCACTTCGGCGAGGCCCGCGAGCTCGGCCGAGGTGGCTGTGGTGCGCATGCTGTGGAACTCGTCCCAGGTGATGTTGTACTGCGTTCCGAAGTGGGACCGCGAGCCCTGGCCGAAGGCGGCGAGGTGGACGTTGCGCATGGTCTCCGGCTGAGCCACGGGAATCGGCCGATACATCAGGGAGTAGACCATGGTAAAGACGGCGGAATTGACGCCGATGCCCATGGCAAGCGCTCCGGCCGCTGTGATCGTGAAGAGCGGGTTGCGGAGCATCGCTCTCAGGCCATAGCGGACGTCGCGAACCAGGTTTTCCAGCAGAGACCATCCCCGGGCGTCGTGGTGGAAGCGCAGCTCTTCGTCGAGCTCCTGCTCCACCTCCTGTTTCCGCCACAGCGATCGCAGCCGCAGCCTTACGATATCCACCCAGCGGTGCCCCGTGGTCGTCACGTGTTATACCTCCTGCGCGCCAAGGACGAGTCCGATGGCCTGCGCCATGCGGGTCCAGTTTGCGGTTTCTTTGCTGAGTTGCTCGCGGCCGGTAGCGGTCAGTGAGTAGAATTTGGCCTTGCGGTTGTTCTCGCTGACGCCCCACTCGCTTTGGATCCACGCCTGCTGCTCGAGGCGATGGAGCGCTGGGTAGAGCGATCCCTGCTGCACCTGAAGGCTGTTGGCCGAGAGCTGCTGGAGGCGGACGGATACTCCGTAGCCGTGCATCGGCCCGAGGGCGAGGGCTTTGAGAATCAGCAGGTCGAGCGTTCCCTGGAGCAGGTCGATTTGTTTGTCGGGCATCTCTCTCCTTGGCTGTCTACAGGAGACAGAATAATCGGACTCCTGTAGGACGTCAAGGGGAAAATTGGACGCACGTGAGGCAAAGCCACCGAGGGCGAAAATATTTGTCCATTTTAGTTAAACTGGACGTATGAAGTACAACCGGCTGCTTACACTGAACAAAGCTGAGTTTCAGGAGTTCTGCTACAGAGTTGGGGAAGACGCGGCCGCACGAGGGCTGACCGAGGAAAAACTCGCAGAGATTCTTGCCAGTGAAGAGTAGCCCCCGAATCGTTTTGACAACAACGTCCTGATCAGCCTGCTACTGTTACCTGAATGGCCACGGTTCTCTCCCGCAAGAAGTTCGACACCTACGTGAGATTGCCGTGAATGGCAACGCTGCGAGGATTGTGACCGGCGACCAGGATCTGCTGGTCATGAGCCCTTTTCGGGGGATCCAGATTATGTCACCCGCGGCGTTTCTGGAGTATTCAGTATGAATCACCGTGTCAAATCTATGTGAAGGACATTTCATATTGACTACGAAGTGTAACGCGCAGAATATTGGGACAGGAAGATAGTACTAAGGTGCTTTTCTTCCACCTTCCCAACCTCCGATGGGAAGGCAAACACGTCGCATGGAGGCCACTTCGCACACATGGAGGTGGCTTCCGACTTGAAAAGTTTTGGCCCGGAACGTCACAGCCTAAACGGTCAGGAGCAGGCCGCAGGCGGTCGTTTCGAAGACATGGCAATTCGGGCTGAAATGGAGGGTCGGCGGTCACCTCGGCCCCTGTGCGGCGGGAGCGAAGTTTGACAGTCTCGTCTGGGTTCCCTAACCTGCCAAGTAGTGTCCTCACTTGCCATTGAGTTTCGGGGGGTCTCGAAAAGCTACCCTGTGTACGCCTCGCCGCGCGACCGGCTGCGGGAACTCCTCACCTTCAACCGCCTCTCCTTTCATGAAGATTTCTGGGCGTTGCGCGATGTCAGCTTCTCCGTGGGGCGGGGTGAGACGTTCTGCGTGGTTGGGGAAAATGGGTCGGGCAAGAGCACCCTGCTGCAAATTATCGCCGGCATCCTGCACCCCACATCTGGAGAAGTGAAGGTGAAGGGGCGGGTTGCCGCGCTGCTGGAACTTGGCTCGGGATTTAACCCGGAGTTCACCGGGCGGGACAACGTGTATCTGAACGGCTCGATTCTGGGGCTCAGCTCGAAGGAGATCGACCGCCGGTATGAGGCGATCACGGCGTTCGCGGAGATCGGCGATTTCATCCACCAGCCCGTAAAGACTTACTCCAGCGGCATGACCGTGCGGCTGGCATTTTCCGTCGCCATTCACGTGGATCCGGACATTCTCCTGGTGGATGAGGCGCTGGCGGTGGGTGACATTTACTTCCGGCAGCGCTGCATGCGCAAGGTGCATGAGCTGCGGTCAAAGGGTGTCACCATTGTCTTTGTCTCGCACTCCATGGGCGATATCAAGGCGATCGGCGACACCTGCATGTGGCTGGAAAAGGGGCACGTGCGGGATTTTGGGCCCACCGACGTGGTTGTGCAGAAGTACCTGGCCGCGATGACCGAGAAGGATTCGGTGTACCTGGGCCACTCGGCGCCTACTCCGATGATGATCAACGAAGCGGGCCATCTGCCACCGCCGCCGGAGTCTGTCGACACGATTCCGAATATCGATCACAGGCATGGTGACGGCCGCGCCGAGGTGGTGGGGATCGCGATTTATGACGAGTTCGGACGCGAGACTAGGCTGCTGGCGCCAGGGAGCCGGGTGATCCTGCGGATTTCCGTTCGTGCCAAAGCCGACCTGCCACTCCCTAATGTCGGCTTCATGATGCGCAACCATTTAGGTATGGACTTTGCAGGTACAAACACGGTGAGGGAGGGGCATCAGCTTCCCTCCATGCTCGCCGGGGACCGCCTTACCGTCGACTTCCATATCGATCTGCCGGAACTGTATCCTTCGGACTTTTCGTTCTCGCCCGCAATTGCCGACGGCACACTGGAAGCGTACAAGATGTGCGACTGGATCGAGAACGCGCTGACGCTGCAGATGGGCCACGGCGACGGGCAAATCTACGGCTATCTGCACATGCCCTGCAGGGTGGAGGTAAACGCGAAACTCCCTGCTCCTCAGGTGCCGGCGTGACCCTGGAATTCACGGGTGAGCGGCTGATCCCGGGCAAGGTGGATGTCGATCTGTGGAATGAGCACATCGCGCGATACATCTTTGCCGGCCAGCTTGCCAGCGGGCGCCGGGTGCTCGACGCCGGGTGTGGCGCCGGGTATGGGTCAGCCGAGTTTGCTGCCGCTGGGGCGGAGAGCATCGTGTCGCTCGACATCTCGGCCGACGCGCTGCGGCTGATTCCGGATGCGGACGTGGTGCAGGCATCGGCCGCGTGTCTGCCGTTTGCCGGGGGCTCGTTCGACCTGATTGCGGCATTTGAGGTGATCGAACACATTCCGGACTGGCCCAGTCTGCTGGCGGAGGCGGCCCGGGTGCTGACACCTGGTGGCGTGCTGGTGGTGTCCACGCCGAGTATCGAGTTCTATGCGGAGACGCGGCGGGAATCTGGGCCGAATCCGTATCACGTGCACGAGTTCGATTACGCCGAGTTCGAGGCCGCAGTGCGCGCGCAGTTCGCGCATTGCACCATTTACACGCAGGACCACACAGAGGGGGTCGCGTTCCACCGTGTCGCCGATACCGGCGGGTTTACGGACCTGTACCTTCAGCGCACGCCGTCGGACCCAGACACTTCGAATTTCTTCGTTGCCGTGTGTTCGCGGGAGCCGCTGCCGCAGGTCAAAGGGCTGATTTACATCCCGAACGCGGCTAACGCGTTGCGCGAGAAGCTGCGGCACATCGCTCGTCTGGAAGGGGAGATTCGGACGAAAGACGAGTGGCTCAGTGACCAGCAGCGCGCGCATCGGGAGCTGCTGCGGCAACATGAGGCTCAGGCTGCGGAGCTGGCGGCGCGGCATGAATGGGCGCTGTCTCTGGAATCCAGACTGAAGGATGCGGGCACGCGGATTGTCGAACTACAGGACGAGTTCGCCGCGCAACAGCAGCGCGCCCGCGAGATCATAGATCAGTACGATGCCGCACTCAAGCAAGCCGACGCCGCGCTGGAAGAGCGCACGATGTGGGCGCAGCAGATGGAAGCCGACCTGACCGCTCAACTCACCGCCCGCACCGCTGATCTGCAGGGACGTACCGACGAGCTGGTCCGTTGTGTCGAGTTCCTGCACAAGACGGAAGCCGATCTGGACGAGCGCACTCGCTGGGCGCTGGAACTGGACGGTACACGGGAGCGGCTGGAAGCTGAGATTGCCGCGGCACGGGCGCAGCTGGATGCTGTGCAGGCCTCGCGCTGGGTGAAGCTGGGGCGCGCCGTTGGCATTGGACCGGAGCTGGCAAGACGTTAATGCATCCGGCAATTCGACTCCTGCTGGCATTGCCGCTGCTGCTTGTCTCGCCGCTACTGGTGCTGATTCCGGCGACTGGGCTGGCGCTGGCCGACCTGGCATGGCTGGTGTTCGGGCGGCGGCGCCTGGTGACGGAAACGCTGCCGAATCGGCGGGCTGCGTCCATCGTGATTCCCAACTGGAATGGCCGCGATCTGCTGGAGAAGTATCTGCCTTCGGTGACTGCTTCGATTCGACGGCACCCAGGCAGCGAAGTGATCGTGGTGGACAACGGGTCGACGGACGGCAGCGCGGCTTTCGTGCGTCGCCACTATCCGGATGTGGTTCTGCTGGCGCTGCCTAAGAATCTGGGATTCGGGGGCGGCTCGAATGCAGGGTTCAAGGCGGCGAAGAACGACATTGTGGTGCTGCTGAACAGCGACATGCGCGTGGATGCTGGATTTTTGCAGCCGCTGCTGGACGGGTTTCGGGATCCGCTGGTGTTTGCCGTGTCGTGCCAGATTTTCTTCAGCGATCCGGCAAAGCCGCGGGAAGAGACGGGCCTGACGCAGGCGTGGTGGTCGCAGGGTCAGGTGCGTGTGCGGCACCGGATCGACGAGGCGGTCAAGGACCTGTTCCCGTGCTTCTACGCCGGCGGTGGGTCGTCTGCGTTCGACAAGCGGAAGTTCTTCGAGCTGGGCGGCTTCGACCATTTGCTGCGGCCGTTCTATCTGGAAGACACCGACCTCGGCATCATGGCGTGGAAGCGGGGCTGGAAGGTGCTGTATCAGCCGCGCAGCATCGTGTATCACGAGCATCGCGGCACCATCGGAAAGAAGTTCAGTCCCGCATATATCCAGGGTGCGCTGAAGAAGAACTTCGCGTTGTTCACGTGGAAGAACATCCATGAGTGGAAGAAGCTGACCCAGCACTTCATCGGGTGCTGGGCCGACGCGTTCCTGAGTTTGCTGGCTGGCGATTCACCGGCCAGGACCAACTACCGGGGTCTGTTTTTCGCGCTGTTGCAGCTGCCGGAAGCAATGGCGGCTCGGTTCCGGGCGCGGTCGCTGGCGGCGGTGTCGGACAGCGAGGCTTTCCGGCGGCCCCTTGGCGGCTACTTCCGGGATCGTTTTGAGACTCTGCCACGGCAGCCCGCACGGCTCCAGGTGCTGTTCGTGTCGCCGTATCCAATATGCCCTCCGACGCATGGTGGGGGCGTCTTTATGTACCAGACTGCGGACCAGCTGGTGCGGCTTGTCGATCTGCATCTGATTGTTCTGCTGGACCGCGAGTCTGAGCGCGCGCCGCACGATCACCTGGTCCGGCGATGCGCTTCGGCTGAGTTTATTGTGCGGATGACAGGGTCGCACAGCTCCTTTGGATCGATGCTGCCCCACGCGGTGCGCGAGTTCGCCAACGGGGATCTGGAGTGGCTGATTCACCGGCAGATTCTGCTGCGGGGGATCGACGTGCTGCAGCTGGAGTACATGCCGCTCGGTCAGTATGCGGGTCAGTTCCGACAGATACCGAGCATTCTGTTTGAGCATGATGTGTACTTCCAGTCGGTGGCGCGGCAGCTTGCAAATATGTCGAAGCTGCGGAAGGTGTCGGCAACGTTCGAGTATCTGCGGGCGCTCCGCTATGAGCTGAAGCTGCTGCCGAAAATGGATCGCATCCAGGTCTGCAGCACAGACAATGCGAACGAAATCCTCAGCTTCCTGCCGGCGCTGCGGGAGCGGATGGACGACAACTTCCGCGCCGGCATCGACACTACGAACTACGAGTTCCGGCTGGATGACCGCCGCCCGAAGACGATGTTGTTCCTAGGCAGCTTCCGGCATCTGCCGAACCAGGAAGCGCTGCAGTGGTTCGTGCGGCAGGTGCTTCCTCTGATTCGCGCCGTGATTCCGAACGCGAAGCTGGTGGTTGTGGGATCGGACCCGCCTCCGAGGCACGCACTGCCAGGGATCGGCGATTCCGTCGAACTGCGGGGGTTTGTGCCCGATGTTCGCGAGCCGCTCGGCGAATGCGCGATCTTCGTTTGTCCGATTTTAAGTGGCTCGGGGATGCGGGTGAAGCTGCTGGAGGCGATGGCCAGCGGGATTCCAATCGTCTCGACGCGCATTGGTGCCGAGGGCCTCGCGGAGAATGACGGGGAGTATGTCCTGCTGGCTGACGACCCGAAGACGTTTGCCGACTACTGCGTGGACCTGATGTCCAATCAGGAGCGAGCGAATACGATGGCGCAGCGTGCCTGGAATTATCTGATAGAAACGCGAGACATGCGGACGATTACGACTGCGCTGGTGGAGTCATACAAGCTCGCAGTCATCCGCAAACGGCTTTAACCCTCATTCGCTGTCCCCATTTTCCGGTAACCGCGCTTTAGTAGTTAACCGGCCCTTCTGAGCCGGGGAATCACAAGCGAGGAACTCGCATGCCGTTTACCACAACACCTCATATTCCCAACCCGGGGTTCGCACAAGTGGCGGTCAGCGCCGGCGAATTCCTGGTGTTTGTCCTGGATGCGGGCGGTCCCGTTCCCAATTTCACCCAGGCCGGATCCGTGTCCGGCATCATCATGAACGAAAGCCGCTTCCCCGGCGTGCAGGCCCGCTATGTCTGGAATTACCTCAGAAGCTCGACAGATCAGCACAATTTCGAGGTCATCGTGACGGGCGTTCAGTTTCTGGCCAACGCCGATTATCGGTTGCGCATAGCGAAAAGCGATGGGTCAGGTACTACCTTGACCGATGTCATGGATATCGAGTGGACCGGCGGCAGTCCCTCCGAGTTCACCTCTGAAGGCTTCACCGTCGTACTCAGGTAAACGTCAATGAAACACCACACTAAAATCTCTGTCGTGGCCCTGCTCGCCTGTGCCTCCCTCCGTGCCCAGGCTCCAACCGCGAGCGAAGATATCCACGCGTGGCTCATGCGCCGTGCAGCCGCAATCCTTAACGGACGCTATGACCAGCCCGTGATCCTCGAGAATGGGCGGGGGTTCGCCAACCAGAACGAATCGACAAGCAGTGAGGGCGGCTCCACCTCACTCGTGGACCAAAGCTCCACATCGGACTTCGCCAGCCTGGCACTGAACCTCGCGGGTCTGCGCCAGTCTGAGACCGCCACCGCGCCTAAATCCGGCTCGGTCACCGTCACCGCCTACAGCATCCTCGCTGCAGCAAAAGGCAAACGCCTCCTCGATCCGCTCTTCTACCAGCAAAACACCGGCTGGCGAAGAGTCTCCTTCACCATCGGCACCGAGGAATCGAAACTCGACGAGCACTTAACAGACAAACCCGCCACCAACCTTGGGATGAAGTTCGTCTTCAAGAACGATCGCGACGTCTACAGCGGGAAAGCGCTTACGGCGATGAACGAACTTCGCGCAACCTTCGGCAGCGTCATCGTCGGTCAGGCCAGCCTGTCTGACCGTATCCAGCGCATCGTCTTCGAGACGTTGCAGCGGCCCACCTCAGCGGATTACGACAAGCTTTATGCCGCGTTTATCGTCTCGAAAGCCTTCGCGAATCCCGGTTGGGCCGCCACCTGGACCGCTTTTGTAGGCGCCGACACAAACGGCAGGGCGCGCGACGAAATCGAAACGCTCCTCTCGAACTTCTCCCGTCCTCTCGAGAGACACACCGTCCTGCTGCGCGAGAAAGTGCACGAACTGCAACAGGCGCCGCAATGGGCCATAGCCCTGTCCAGCAAGCAGCGCGAGGAGAACGGGGTCGACGAGTACCGCGCCGAACTCATCTTCGATAAGGGCCTCAGCACCCGGGCCAACTGGAGCCTCAACGGCAGCTTCGATTTCCGCGACTTCCAGACAACGCGCGACACCCGCGCCGGACGCCTTGCAACCGAGTTCCAGTTCCGCCTCTACGAAGGCTCGTCAACCGGACTTATGCCCGGCTCCGTCGTCCTCAGCGGCAGCGGCGAGCACAAAGCAGGCAACGGCATGAAGCCCATCACCCGGGGCCAGGCCAAGCTCGTCATCCCAATCATGAGCGGAGTCAGCGTTCCACTCGCCTGGAGCTACGCCAGCCGCGCCGACGTCAACGTGCTGCCGGGCTCCCAACTCCGCCTCAGCATCGTGATCGACCCCGTCCGTCTTGCCTTGAGGTCGCAATAGTATGGGCCTCAAATCCGCATTCATGACAGGCGCCGCCGTCACCGCCGGATTCGCAGGCGTAACCGCGCTTCGACTCCCGCCGGGGGACTTCGGCCCAGCAGCCGGCCCAGCAACTGCTGCGGGAACCCAGTCACTGGCAGCGCCTTTCGTCTCAGGCGCCGCACCCGTCATCATCGCCGGACGCCTCACCTTCACCACCGCGCCAACGGCGCGCCGAACCGCGGGCAAGGAAGGCGAGTACATCGTGAGCGCTATGCTCGCCAACCTCGGTTGCGAGCAGGAGAAGGGAACCGTCTCGGCGGTCGCGCAGGATCGGAACGGAGAACCTGTGATACTCCAGGTCAACGGCTCAGACTCCGTGGCGCTACCCGAGCTCAAACCCGGGAGCCACGCTCCCGTCTCATTCCGCCTAACCCGGAAGGCATCGAACGCTGACACTCCACGAGCCTGGTGGGACAACGTTATCTTCTCGACTCGCGAGTTCCAGGACCCGATGTGGCAGGGCAGCGTCCCCATAAAGGCGACCCTGATACTCACCCGCACTCCGTCTGTAGAGGGCGAGAAGCCATGGTGCGATTGCCTTCCCGCTACTGCTCAGGCCAGTTGCTCTGCAAAGGACAGCACAGCCACGTCCGTCTCGCAAGTCACGCTCCAGCCACCGGTGCCGTCCTCCGTCGAACAACATGTATTCGGGCTGTCCGCTCTGGCAGCCCTGGTCGTGACCGTGCTGTCAGTGCGCTTTCAGTGGGGCAAACTATGCAGGCGCATGGGTACTCCCAGGTGGAGCCTCACCGACAGCACCGCCTCCAACCTGACGGTCCTCGGAGGACTACTCATCGGCATTTCGAGCTTCACCGGCATGCCCGCCGAGGGATGGAGCACCGATAAGGCAAGCTACGCCCTGCTCGGTGTCATCTTCACCGCCTTCCTTGGCTTCGGACCGACGGTTTTCAAGCTGTTTGAGAGCTCCACGACAGGATCTCCAACCGGACCCGTGTGGGCTTTTGTGGTCGCTGGCGGATTCACAACCTGGGGCGCGGTTGGGCAGCTACTCACCCTCAAGATGACGCTCGCTGAGTTTGCAGGTGCCGGCGTCCTCTCGTCGTCCTCCGCCGTCGTGCTGCAACTGCTCAGCCTCGGCCTCTGCGCCGCCCTGTGCTACTACGCGGTGGTCACCAACAAAGACTTGGCCTCGGAGTCTGCCATCAGCCCAGAGCGTCCCGCCGAACTACGCGTAGAAGCCACCCAACCCCCGGCTACCTGGCCCCTTCTGTAGTCCAAAAGTGGGGCAGCGCCTCCCGAGCAGCCCCATCCTCCAAAAACTTTCCCGACCACCGGGGTTAGCCAAAACGTTCGGTTCTCCCTCCGCGGTCCGATTCGTCCATAGCCGGCGAAGGGGTCGTATTTTGTGGAGCTCGGCGATGCGCAGGGACACGCCGGACCGGAGTACACGTATCGTTTGCGCGTGAGCCGGCCGCAGCCCGATTTCGCGTTGCGGGTAGTTCCGTCGAGCACTGTCTACGCTTTGCGGCGCGACGGGTTTAGCGGCGACATTGTGCTGGCGCTAAAGAACGCTCCGGAGGGCTTTGTGTTGAGCGGCGCGAAGATCCGGCCGGTGAGGACAAGATTCGTTTGACACTCGGCGCGCCGAAGACCCAGTCCGCCGAGCCGTACACGCTGGAGCTCACAGGCGAGGCGAAACCTGGAGGGCGGGACGTGGTCCGCACCGCGGTTCCCGCTGACGAAATGGAACAGGCGTTCGCATGGCGGCACCTTGTCTCGCAGGATGCCTGGATGGGTTCGACTGGTGGGGACTGGAAGCAGGCAGAACCCATGGAAGGCCGTCGAGACCACTCTGAAGCTGGCCTCGGGGGACAAAACCGCTTTCACGGTGCCGGTTGCGCAGAGCATGCCGAGCGGAATGCGAGTTGCACTGAGCGATCCGCCCGAGGGAATCACCATTGAGAACTGCACTCCCGTGCTGGGTGGCCTGCGCCTTGTGATGTCTGCAAAGGGAAAGCCAGGTCAGAAGGGGAATCTGATTTTGGAGGCTTACCGCAACAAACAGCGCCTGGCAATGTTGCCTGCCATCCCCTTCGAGGTGGAGTAAGCGGCGCTACTTCGCGGGCGCGGGGGCTGGCGCCGGATTGGCCGCAGGCGGGACAGCAGGAGCCGGCGCTGGCTTTGGAGCCGGAACAACTGCTGCCGAGGCCTTCTGCACGCCTTTGGCTCGACGCTTTGCCTCGTCATCCATCCGGTCGACAATCTCATCGGCTGCGTGATTCATCTCCGCGGGCCCGCTGTTTTTTGGCCGCAGGAACGTGGACCAGACCACGTTGTGGCTCCCGCGATCCACCAGAAACACATTTCCTTTGCCGCGGGAAAACGAGGTATTCCTTGGTGCAGCCGTTCCGCCGCTCATCAGCGAAACGAGACTCTTCTCCTCGGGCTTCTTGTCCTTGTCGGCGGCGGGCTTAACTTCGGGAGGAGGCGGAGGGGGTGGATACAACTCCTTGTACTTGTCCTCGAAGGTAGCTCCTACCTGATCCGTGAGCAGCGCGTCGGCCAGGGTCGGATCGGTCACCACGACGTAGCGGCCGTTCGCAGTGAGGCGATTCGCCAGGTACTGGTCGAGCCCTCCGCTCATCGGCATCACGTACACGTACCGGATCTCCAGCAACCGAGCGGAATCGGCCGCGGTCAAAACAGCGGCGGCACTCGCCATCAACAGCAGAAAGCTGCGTAATTTCATAGTTACGGATAAGACGTTGAAGGGTCGCCGATGGACGAACCCTCGGCAAATCCATGATAACCCGTACAATGAGAATTCAATCCTCTTGTACAAAGGCCAAAGAATTACCGTCATCATCCCGTGTCTGAATGAGGAGCAGGGAATCGAAAAGGTTCTCCGCCGCCTCCCCGACTTCGTCGATCAGACTATTGTTGTCGACAACGGGTCGACGGACCGCACCTCCGACGTCGCCAAATCGCTTGGAGCGGAGGTGATACGGGAAGAGGTCCGTGGCTACGGGCGCGCTTACAAACGCGGCTTTCGGGACGCGACCGGGGATATCGTCATCACGCTCGACGGGGACCACAGTTACCCGGCCGATGCGCTGTCCTATCTGCTGGAAGCATTCCTCCACCTGGAAGTGGACTTCCTCAACGCCTCGCGATTCCCGGTGCGCGACCGGCACGCGATGAGCTTCAAGCACAAGGTCGGAAACTGGGTGCTGTCGGTGGCGATGTCGATGTTGTACTTTCGCTGGGTCTCCGATTCGCAATCGGGGATGTGGGTGTTCCGCCGCTCGATTCTGGACCACATGACACTGGTATCGGACGGTATGGCCTTCTCGGAAGAAATCAAAATCGAAGCGCTGAAACACAGCGGCAGCATTCGATTCCGTGAGATTAGCATCCAGTACACGTCGCGGCTGGGTGAGATCAAGCTGAATCCGTGGAGGGACGGTTTTTACAACCTGTGGTTCCTGCTCTGGAAGCGATTCCAATGATGCGAGTCGCGGCGGTGATCCCGAACTACAACGGGGCGCACCACCTCGGCCCACTTTTCGACGACATCGCGGCCCAGACACGCCCTTTTGACGCAGTGCTGCTTGCGGATAACGGTTCGACGGACGGGTCGGCTTCGCTAGCGGAGTCGCGGGGGGCTGTGGTGCTTCGGTTCGGCGCGAATCTCGGATTTGCCCGCGCTGGCAACGCCGGGGTTCAGGCTGCCGCGGACGCGGACCTGGTCGCAGTGTTGAACAACGACGTCCGCCTCTCGCCAAACTGGCTTGAACGGATGTTGGCTGGACTGCCCGATTCGGCAGCTTATGGTTGTGGCAAGGTTTTCAGCGCGCTCGAGCCTGGTCTGCTGGACGGCACTTACGACACGGTCTGCCGAGGGGGAACGGCGCTGCGCTCCGGATCGAGACGGTCGGACGGGCCGTTCTGGTCGGAATCGAAGCCGATCACGTTCGCTCCGTTTACGGCGGTTGTGATCCGGCGGGGGGTGTTTCTCAGCGTCGGCGGTTTGGACGAAGAGTTCGGATCCTACCTTGAAGATGTGGACTTCGGTCTGCGGTGTGGGTCAGAAGGCCACAGTGGACACTACATTCCGGATGCGGTCGCGTGGCATATCGGAAGTGCTACTCGAGGCATCTGGCATCCACGAACTGTCTGCCAGATTGCGCGAAATCAACTATTGCTGGTGGCTCGTCACTATCCGCCGGAGGTACTTCGCGAGTTCGGCTGGCCGATTGCAGTCTCTCAAATCCTGTGGGGACTGGTGGCGCTTCGGCATGGACGCGCCGGGGCGTGGCTGCGGGGCAAATGGCTCGGTGTACGGGAGTTTCGCCGTTACCGGCGTCGCGGGTCGCCTGCGGTTCGGGTCATTCTGTCTGAGAGTGAGAATGAAATCCGCAGAATTCAGGCTGCCTCCGGGTACGACTGGTACTGGCGCTTGTATTTCGCTCTTGTCCGATGACCGGGATCGTGATCGTGACCTGGAATTCGGAGGAGGTGATTGGCGCTTGCCTCGACGCCTGTCTGCCGTTGTCGGCAGTGGAGATTGTGGTGATCGACAACGCGTCGGTGGACCGAACGGTGGAACTGGCGCGGGAGCGTAAGGGAGTAAAGGTGATAGCCAATATGGAAAATCGGGGATTCGCCGCAGCCTGCAACCAGGGTTTCGCAGCGGTGCCGAATTCCTCGGCGATTTTGCTTTTGAATCCGGACGCTGTCCTGGAGAGCGGGTTCCACAAGCTTGGGGCTCAGGTAGCGGAGCCGGGGGTCGGTGGAGCTACTGGTCGACTTGTGGACGACGTGGATGGGCAAACTCAGCGGGGTTTCGGTCTTCGACGGTTGCCGACGCCCATGGCGCTCGCTCTGGAAGTGCTTGGATTAAATAAGCTTCTGCCCTGGAATCCTGTAAACCGCCGGTGGCGAATGGCAGATTATAACGACGAGGTTCCGGGCTTTGTCGAGCAACCGGCCGGAGCGTTCCTCATGGTTCGGCGCGAGGCCTGGGAGGCGGTTGGTGGGCTGGATGAGAGCTTCTGGCCAGCGTGGTTTGAGGACGTGGATTTGTGCCTTCGGCTCCGTCGGGCAGGGTACTCTATCCGTTATATTCCTGACGCAGTTGCGAAACACAGGGGCGGTCACTCGGCCTCGCGTTTGAAGTGGGCGGACCGTCAGCTATTCTGGTATGGCAACCTGTTACGCTACTCGGTAAAACATTTTGCGCCCATCGGACGAAAGTTGGTCGCGGGCGCGGTGATGTTTGCTTGTGTGCCCCGGACGGTTGCCAGCATGTTCTCAGGTCAGCACCTGAGTTCGGCACGTGTATATAGTAGAGTGTTCCGGGTTGCATGCGCTGCGTGGCGCGGTTCGACACCCCGGTTCCGTGTGGAAGGCCCACCATCACGAGAGGAGAAACGAGCGAGGCGGTTTTAGAGCTGAGCATATTTGCATGCCGAACGACTTCGTCTCCGTCACGCTGGTGACCTGGAACAGCGGGCAGTTCATTAAACGCTGCCTGGAATCCGTGCTGGCCCAGAAATACGACCGGAAAGAAATTATCGTCATCGATAACAACTCGACTGACGGTACGGTCGATATTCTGGAGCAGTTCGAGGATCGCTGCCGCATTATCTACAACGATGACAACCTGGGATTCGCGGTGGCTCAGAATCAGGCGATCTCGGCAGCCCGCGGCGAATGGGTACTGACTCTGAACCCCGATGTACTCCTGCTGCCAGGGTTCATCCAGTCGCTTGTCGATGCCGGAAATATTGAGCCTGGCATAGGAAGCGTTTGCGGTAAACTGCTCGCCATCAAGTCCAGCTTCGACCTCCCGGATAAGCCTCTCGTCGATTCCACCGGCATCTACTTCACTCCCATGCTTCGCCACCTCGACCGGGGCAGCCAGGAAGTGGACAACGGCCATTACCTGCAGAGCGAGTACGTGTTCGGCGCCACGGCCGCGGCTGCGCTGTACCGCCGTGAGATGATCGACGACATCTCCATTCACGGCGATTTTTTCGACCCTGATTTTTTTGTGTATCGCGAAGATGCGGATGTGGCATGGCGAGCCCAGCTGTTCGGCTGGCGTTGCATGTACACACCGGCCGCACGCGGTTATCACGTTCGTAAGGTGCTGCCAGGCAACCGCCGTGCTCTACCGGCCAACATCAACATGCACTCGGTGAAAAACCGGTTTTTGATGCGGCTGAAGAACATCACGCCGGACCTTTACTGGCGCAACTGGTTGTCGATCACGTTTCGCGATCTGGTGGTAATCGGTTGCTGCCTGATCTGGGAAACGACGTCGCTCGGCGCATTTTGGTATGTGGTACGGAACTGGTCTCGCATCATGAGCAAGCGGCGGGAAATTATGGCTCGCCGGCGCGTTACCGATGTGGAGCTGGCGGCCTGGTTCCACTACGATCCGGTCAGTAAGCCTGCTCCACGCCCTGGAGCTCGTCCGGGCTCGCCGAAGAGTCCCGCACGCCAGAAGGCGGTTCGCGGGCGCTGATGCGCATCGCTCTCCTCGGCACTCGCGGAATTCCGGCCAGTTACGGAGGATTCGAGACTTTCGCCGAGGAGTTGTCTACCCGCCTGGTGGCGCGTGGGCACAGTGTTACGGTCTGGTGCCGCGCACGTCACCCCGGTGATCGTTATCAGGGCGTCGACCTTCGCTACGTTCCCACCATTCGGCACAAGTACCTCGACACCATCGTGCACACGTGCCTGTCGACGCTGGATCTGCTGTTCCATCCTCACGATGTGGTGCTGGTTTGCAATGCGGCGAATGCGGTTTTCTGCTGGATGCCTCGGGCTTTCGGGATGCCGGTGGCGCTGAATGTGGACGGGCTTGAGCGCAAGCGCCGTAAGTGGAATGCTCTTGCCAGGGGATGGTATCGGCTGTCGGAGTGGCTGGCCACTTTCCTGCCTACGCGCATCGTTTCCGACGCCGCTGCGATTGAGGGCTATTATCTCGAACGGTATAAGACGGAGTCGACATTCATTCCGTATGGTGCCGAGACAGGTCCGGTGGATACGTCAGAGGTGCTGGCGAAGCTGGGGCTGGAAGCTGGCCGGTACTTTTTGTATGTGAGCCGCATGGAACCGGAGAACAATGCACTGCTGGTTCGCGAGGCTTTCGAGAGGCTCGATGGCACGGACATGAAGCTCGCGATCATAGGCGATGCGCCCTACGCTGTGGAGTACATCGCGCGGGTGAGGGACACACGGGATCCCCGCATCGTGATTCCTGGAGCGATTTATGGCGTGGGGTATCGCGAGTTGCAGTCGCACTGCTTCGCCTATGTACACGCGACGGAGGTCGGGGGTACGCATCCTGCGCTGATCGAAGCCATGGGGCGGGGCGCTCTGACGCTTTTCCTGGATACTACTGAGAATCGAGAGGTGGCCGGTGGGGTCGCGCTGCCGTTCACCCAGTCCACCCTGACATCCACTTTGAAGGCGACGCTGGAGATGCCGGAGGCTGAGCGGATGAAACTGCGTCACGGGGCTCAGGCCCGGGTGTATGAGCGGTATAGCTGGGATGCCGTCACTACGGCTTACGAGCGGTTGTTCACTTCTCTCACACAATGATTGTGAGCTGGCCCTGCTCCCTATTGTTGGCACTATCCCTTTGACGGACCTTCCGTGGAGTCGATCAGCCGGTCGTCGGGCTCACGGTAAAAGTCGCCCTGGCTGGCTTCGAACACGCTCGTTGACTTGTTGTCCGGGCCTACTACTACTACGATCACCTGCGATCCGCCTACCCAGTCCTGTACGAGTTTTTGGCGGAGCAGTCGCTCGATCACGTATGCGCGGGCTGCGCCGTTATGCTCGACTCCCAGGATGAGCTCGCGTGGGGGATAGCCGGAGCCGCTGGTATCGACGACCGTGCGTGCCTTCCCCATTCGCCGCTCCCAGTCCTTCGATGAATACTGCGATGCGAACTCTTGCACCGGCCTGAGGACAGTTTTGGCGGGATTCTCGCTCCGCCACAGGCCGAATGTCAGTTCATCGGAGTGAAGTGAATCAGAGGCAGCTGCTCGCCGCGCATGGGACCGGAGATCGCTCGGCCGCTGAACTGCTGCCAAAACGAACCCATTTCCTCGTCGCGCATGGGGAAGCTCTGATTCTTGATACCGGCGAGCCGGAACGTGAGAGTTCTGCCACGTGCCACTCTTCCCTACACCAGACCGGTGTGACAGAGCGTTCAATAGGTGGAGACTACGGGCTCGCCTCCTGCCCAGTTCCCAGCGTCGGTGCCCAGTTCCGGACCACCAGTGCGACCGCGAGTTCGTCGGCTCCCTGCGCCCGAAACGGCCGGATCGCGTACATGGGATATCCAGCTGCAAGCAGGGCCACCGCGAGGCATGCCGCGAGTGCAAAGCGCAGGCACCACATTTTATACGGCGGCACCCGCATAATGAAAACAATGGCGACCTCGCCCTACCGTTCCTGGGTGGAAATCTCCCGCAGTCAGATAGCAGCCAACTTCCACTGCATTCGCAAAGCTGTTGGACCGGCGGTCACCGTAATGCCGGTAGTGAAGGCAGACGCTTATCGCCACGGAGCCATTGAGGTGTCCCGGACGCTTGTTGCCGAAGGCGCGGAATGGCTGGCGGTCAGTAATGTGGAGGAAGGCGTCGCGTTGCGGCTGGCCGGGATCGATGCGCGCATCCTGGTGATGGCCGATTTTCTGCCTGTGGGACGCATTGCGATGCTGGAGCACGGACTCACGCCGGTGCTTCACGGCCTCGAGGATCTGGATGAGTTGAACGCGCTGGCTGCTTCGTCGGGACTGCGTGTGAAATTTCACCTGAAGATCGACACCGGTATGTACCGGCTCGGGACACGGGCCGATGCCGTGCAGATTGCCGATGCGGTCTGGCGCTGTCCGCACATCGAGCTGGAAGGGATTATGTCCCACTTCGCCTCGGTTTCCGACTTCACGATCGGACAAACGGATGACCAGACGGACTGCTTCCTCACGTTGGTCGGGCAGTTATCAGACCTTGGGATTCGACCGCCGCTGGTTCACCTGGCCAGCACCGGCGGCATCGCATGGCGCCCAACCAGGACGTGGGGAAACCTGGTGCGGCCGGGGCACGCAATCTACGGCTACTACACTCCGGCCCGGGGTAACGCGCCACCCAATCGCCTTACGAGAGTACGGCCGGCGCTGAGCTGGAAGGCGGCTGTGCTAACAACTAAGGAGATTCCGGCCGGGGCGAAGGTAGGTTATGGAGGGCAGTTCACGGCGCCGGGACCGATGCGGGTTGCCGTGTTGGCCGTGGGCTATGCCGACGGGGTGCCGCACCGGCTGTCGAACCGGGGCCGGGTGATCGCTTGTGGGAAGTACGCCAATATCCTGGGTGCGGTGTCGATGGATGTCACCACTATTGACGTCACGCACTGCCCGGCGATTCGACCGGGAGACGCGGTCACGTTGATTGGTCAGGAAGGGGAAGCCCGCATCGACGCGCAGGAAATTGCCCGCGTTGCCGGGACAATCTCCTACAACGTACTGTGCGCCATCAGCTCGCGCGTGAAGCGAGTTTACGTTTAGATATCCAGATTGCGGACATCGAGGGCGTTATCTTCGATGAATTTGCGGCGGCTTTCCACGTTTTCACCCATGAGGGTTGAGAAAATCAGATCCGATTCCACCAGATCTTCCAGCCGCACGCGCAGGAGCGTGCGCTTCTCCGGGTTCATCGTGGTCTCCCAAAGCTGCTCGGCGTTCATTTCGCCGAGACCCTTGTAGCGCTGTACAGACGCGTCCCGCATGCCCTCAGACCGCACATGGGCCAGCAGGTCCCGCCAGTGGGTCAGGACGTCGCGGTGACCGTCGCTGATCACTGTAAATGGCGGGTGATTGTAGCGGGAAATGTCTTTGGAGATGGAGCGCAGCCGGCGGTAATCGGCCTGGGTCGCGAGGTCGATTCCGATGGCACGCTCGGCCTGTGTGGCATCTTTGTACACCACCTGCCACGCGGAATGCTCCTCATCGGCGCGCATTTCCACCGGCAGTCCCAGGGTTTTCAGTGCCTCAAACAGCGGAATCAAATTCTGCTGATCGGCGAAATCCAGCCTGGTGTCGATAGCGTACGTGGAATTGGTAAGAACCTCGACCACCCGGGGGTCGCGAAGGCGCCGTTCGGCCTGCTTGAACGCGGTCTGAAGGTCGTCGAGTTTCAGGAGAAAGTGGCGCAGTTCGCCTTTTTCGATCCGTTCGACGTCGGTGGCACCGAACTCGACTGTCAGGTTCTCGATAGCGCGGCGCAAAACCTCGACCGTAAACTCGCGGTCGTCCTTGATGTACTTCTCGGCCTTGCCCTTCTTGATGCGATAGAGCGGCGGTTGCGCGACGTAGACGTGGCCGCGCGTGATCAGCTCCTGCATGTGCCGGAAGAAGAACGTGAGCAGCAGAGTGCGGATGTGGGATCCGTCGACGTCTGCGTCCGTCATGATGATGATCTTGTGATAGCGGAGTTTGGCGACGTTGAAATCGTCCTTGCCGATACCAGTGCCGATGGCGGTGATCATGGCACGAATTTCTTCGTGTCCCAGCATTTTGTCGTACCGGGCTTTCTCCACGTTCAGGATCTTGCCGCGGAGGGGGAGGATGGCCTGGTAGCGCCGGTCGCGGCCGCCCTTGGCGGTGCCGCCTGCCGACTCTCCCTCGACGAGGTACACTTCGCATCGTTCCGGATCTCGCTCCTGGCAGTCGGCCAGTTTGCCGGGCAGGCCACCGGAGTCGAGAGCGCCCTTGCGGCGGGTCAGATCGCGGGCTTTGCGGGCTGCCTCGCGGGCCCGGGCTGCTTCAATCGCTTTGCCGACGATTTTTTTCATCACCGCCGGGTTCTTGTCGAAGAACTCAGTGAGCTTGTCGTTGACGAACTCAGTGACCAGGCCGCCGATGGGGCTGTTCAGCTTGCCCTTGGTCTGGCCCTCAAACTGGGGCTGCGGAAGTTTGACGCTGATGACCGCGGTGAGTCCTTCGCGAACGTCGTCGCCCGAGAGGTTTTCCTTGACGTCGCGGAACAGACCCGCGGCCTGGCCCGACTTGTTGACGGTGCTGGTGAGGGCCGTGCGGAAGCCGCTCATGTGCGCGCCGCCATCGACGGTGTTGATGTTGTTGGCGAAGCTGAACACCGTCTCCGAATAAGAATCGTTGTACTGCAGAGCCACTTCCATGCTCAGCGTTCCACCGTTCGGCATGGTGCGGTCGGCTTCCACGTGGATGGGCTTCTCATGCAGCACGTTCTTGCCGCGGTTGAGATGCTTGATGAACTCGGCGATACCGCCGGCGTAGTGGAAATGGTGGGACTTGATGGGATCTTCGCGCTCGTCCTGAAGAACGATCTGCAGGCCCTTGTTAAGGAACGCGAGTTCGCGGAGTCGCTGGGCCAGGGTGTCGAAGTTGAACACCGTGGCATCCATAATTGTGCCGTCGGGACGGAAAGTGATGCGCGTGCCACGCTTGTTGCCAGCCTTGCCGGTTTGCCTCAGCGGGTACTTCGGAATGCCCTTTTCAAATTCCTGTTCCCACGCGCCCTTGTCGCGCCAGATCTCCAGCCACAGATGCTCACTCAGTGCGTTCACGCAGCTGACGCCCACGCCATGGAGGCCGCCTGAAACTTTGTACGAGTTGGAATCGAACTTGCCGCCCGCGTGCAGTTTGGTCATGACGATTTCTGCCGCGGAGATGCCGAATTCTTCTTTGATGTCGACGGGGATACCGCGCCCGTCGTCCTCCACCGTGACCGAGTTGTCGATGTGAATTATGACGCTGACATGCGTCGCATGACCGGCCAGAGCTTCGTCAACGGAATTGTCGACGACTTCGTACACGAGGTGGTGCAGACCGGACTCGCTGGTGGAGCCAATGTACATGGCGGGCCGGAGGCGGACCGCCTCCAACCCTTCAAGAACTTTAATACTACTGGAATCGTAAGCTTCGACTGTTGCCACTTCGTTCGCCTTCGTTAAAATCTTCTCGTGTTCATCCGCGGGACCGCCGACAGTCGCATCAGATGCGCATCGGCATAATCACATAGCGGTAGGTCTCGATACTGTTGTCCGTCACAACCGGCCGCATTTCGCCGGCGCTCTGACCGTCGCGGAAGCGGAACTCGACCGAATCCACGGTCACTGCCCGAAGGAACTCAAGCAGGTACTGCGCGTTGAATCCGATCTCGACCTGTGGTCCGCCATACTCGACCGGAATGCTCTCTTCGCTCTCTCCGGTTTCGCTCTGGTTGGCGAGGATTTTGATTTCGCCTGGCAGCAGCTGCACTTTGATCGCGCGGGAGCGCTCGTCCGCAAACTGCGCGACGCGTTCGATTGCGGCCCGGAATTCCACGCGAGCCAGCGTTACCGACAAAGGCTGCTCTTTCGGCAGCACCCTCTCGTAGTCGGGGAAATTTCCGGTTAGCTTGCGGCTGAGCAGCATTCGGTCACCGAGTTCGAAGAACAGGTGGTTGTCGTCGCCGGCGAACCGGATCCGCGCATCATTCTCCGCCTCGCCAGCCAGCTTTAGGATCTCCTGCATTGCCTTGCGCGGGAGCAGCGCTTTGTACGTACTGCCGTCGAGCGACAGGTTGACGTTCTCTTCCACCAGCGAGAGCCTGTGACCGTCCGTAGCCACCATCACGAGGCCTTCCGGACGTACCAGAAGCTGGGCACCGTTAAGAGTAAACCGCGACTCCTCCGCCGAGATCGCGAAGATTGTCTTCTGGATCATGGTGGTGAGCAGGGAGACTGGAATTTCGGCCAGAACGTCCGGCATCTCCGGAAGCTCAGGGAAGCTCTCGCGTGACATGCCAGCGATTCGCGTTCTGGAGCGCCCACACACGAAGCTGGCCCACTGGTTGTCCCCAACCTTCACCTGGATATCGGAATCGGGCAGGAGGCGCACGTAATCGAGTAAACGGCGCGCGGGTATGGTGCCTGCTCCGGGTTTGGTTACCCGGGCTGGACAAGAGCAGCGAATGCCGAGCTCCAGATCGGTTGCCGTCAGGACGATCCGGTCGCCTTCGGCCTCAACCAATATGTTCGACAGGATTGGAATCGTCGTTTTCTTCTCGACAACGCCCTGTGAGAGTCCCAGCTCTCGTACAAGTTCAGACTTGCTTACTGTGAATTCCATTCCCAAGGCTCCTACGGTGTTGCCGAATCTTCGCTACGAAGTTTTCCAGTCCCGCGCTATTCATCCGGTAGTTGAGATTTAAAAAGCTTCTAAATCAAACAGAATGGAGAAGCGCTGTGGATATGTGTATATCTCTCTAAATTATACATAAATCAGCAGCTTCGCGCCATGCTGTCCTGTGGAAAGCGGCCTGCGGGGGGAGGGAGAACAGGCGGCGTGTCAGGCTTCTCCACAGGCCGCGCCCGGTTTTCCCTGGGCTACCTGTGGAGAACCGGGGTAAGTTCAATGCAGAGAGTCGATTATGCTGTTGATCAGTTTCTGCAAATCCGGGTCGGACTGCCGTTTGTCCTCAATTTTCTCGACCGAGTGCAGGACAGTGGTGTGATGTTTGCCACCGAAGGCTTTACCGATCTCGGGCAGGGAGGCCCGGCAGAGGTCCCTGGCGATGTACATGGCAATCTGGCGCGGGTAGGAGATGTTCCATGCGTTGGTCTTCTGTCGGAGCTGCGCCGGCTGTAACCCGTGCTTTTCCGCCACGGCCCGGATGACCATGTCGATGGAGACTTTGCGGTCCGCTCCGACGGTCATGTAGCGCAGAACCTGCTCGGCCATGCCCATGGTAATGGGCGCCCTCGATACCGAAGCGTAGGCGATGAGTTTGATCAGCGCGCCTTCGAGTTCGCGGAGGTTGGATTTGGTATGACGCGCGATGAACACGCGCACTTCTTCCGGGAGCTCAATGCCTTCCGCCTCGGCCTTCTTGTCGAGAATGGCCATTTTGGTCTCGAGATCCGGAGGCTGGACGTCGACCATGAGACCCCACTCGAAGCGGGACCTGAGGCGCTCCACCAGGTTGCCGATCTGCTTGGGCTGGGAGTCGCTGGATATGACGATCTGCTTTTGGTGATCGTAAAGCTCGTTGAAGGTGTAGAAGAACTCGTCCTGAGTCCTTTCCTTGCCGGAGAGGAACTGAATGTCATCCACCAGCAGGACGTCGGCGGAGCGGAAGTACTGGTGGAAGCGGCTCATCGTGTCGCTCTTGATGCACTGGATCATGAGGTTGATGAAGCGCTCACTGGTGGTGTAAACAATCCGCATCCCGTTGTGGTTGGCGAGAAGGGCCCGGCCGATGGCGTGCATCAGGTGGGTTTTGCCCATGCCTACCCCGCCGTAGATGAACAGTGGATTGTAGCTGCGGGAAGGCATGCTGGCGACGGCCTGAGCGGCGGCATGCGCGAACTGGTTGCACGGCCCTACCACAAACGATTCGAACGTGAATCGCGCGTTCAGCTGCACGGAGGTGGCGGCGAACGGATCGGAGGTGGCGGGTCCCGAATCGGAATATGCGAAGCCGTTCGAAGCTTGAGAGCTGACCTGAGGCTGAACGGGCAGAGAGTATTCCACACGGCGGAACGGTAGCTGAAGATAGCGAATCGCGTTATGTACGGCCTGTGAGTAGTCCAGCTCCATGTAGTCTTTAGTAGCTTTGTCCGGAACCGCGATGCGCAAGGTATCTCCTTCTGCATCAACAAGATCAGTGCGGGCCACCCAGTTGCCAAAGGCATCTGTGGACAGTGTGTTCTGTAGTTGCGATTTAATATGGTCCCAGGCGTTCATGGCAATGTTCTTTCCACTCGAACGCAGTTTTCCCACAGGTTTTCCACACTTGTGGATAAACCTCATAACGACACCCGGGGTCCTGGGGGAACGGTCCGTAAGGTGGGTTTTGGTCGGCGGTCAAACCGACTGGGTTTCTGCCTTGTTGCTTAACGGAAGATCAGCATAGCACACCGCTCTGAGGTGGAAATCCACCCGATCCGCTTTTAATTTTCCGGTCGCTGATGCAACAGGTTACAGGGATGTGTCGGAACGATAAAACATTTCGCTGGTCTAAGTGTTGTGGCAGTGAGATTGCTTGCGTTGACTTTGCTTCAGGAGGCAGGCATACTGAAAGTTGTTTGCCACTGAGCGGGAGTAACTCAGCTGGTAGAGTGCAACCTTGCCAAGGTTGATGTCGCCGGTTCGAACCCGGTCTCCCGCTCCATTCTCTTCCTTTCCACCTAACCCACGTTATACTTCGGGCAGTGATTCGAAGCGCAATTGTTCCTGTAGCCGGTTTCGGCACGCGCCTGCTGCCAGCGACCAAGTCCCAGCCTAAAGAAATGCTGACGGTGGCTCGAAAGCCCATTGTTCAGTACGTCGTTGAGGAGCTCGCGGCGAATGGCGTCCAACAAGTTCTGTTTGTCACCAGCCGCAACAAAACGTCGATCGAGAACCATTTCGACAGCGATCCGGAGCTGATTCGCCAACTCAGCGCGGCGCACAAGCAGGAGTTGCTCAACGAGATCAGTTTTGAGGATTTGCAGACGAAGTTCTTCTATACGCGGCAGCGAGTGCAAAGAGGGCTGGGAGATGCCATTCAATGCGGTGAGAACTTCGCGGGGGAACAGCCGTTTGTGGTCGCGCTCGGCGATTCGATCGTGGGTTTGAATGCCCAGTCAAAGGCGGTCTCGAGAATGATCGACGTGTTTGAAACGCGTCGGGCCAGCTGTGTGATCGCGGTGGAAGAAGTGCCCGTTCAGGAGACACAGAACTACGGGATTGTACAGACCGATGGCGAGGAAGAAGATTGCTATCGCGTCCTCAACCTGGTGGAGAAACCGAAGCCGGCAGATGCGCCGAGTAATCTCGCAATCGCCGGACGGTACGTGTTTTCACCTTTGATCTTCGACATGATTCGCCGTGTGGAACCAGATAAGAAAGGCGAGATCCAGCTGACCGATGCGATTCAGATGATGTGTGAAGAAGGCAAGCGTGTTTTGGCGGTGAAGCTGTCGAAGCAGGAGAAGCGGTACGACATCGGCAACTTCCCCAGCTACTTTGAGACCTTCGTCGAGTTCGCACTTGCCGATCCGGCTTATGGAGCCGAGTTTCGGTCCACGCTCGAACGGCTGTTGGCCGAGTCCAAAGCCTGAGTGATATGGGACGGCGCTGGCTCGCGGGCTCGGCTGCCGTTCTGGTCGTAGTCCTTTCCCGGTTGGCACATCTCGACCTCCTGTGGGTAGAAGAGGCGTACGGGATGGTGGCGGCTCGAGAATTGCTTCGGGGCCGCTCACTCTATCACGACATCTGGTTCGACAAGCCACCAGTGTACGCCTGGTTCTATCTGCTTTGTGGTGCGGAACCGGGCCTGGGCCTGCGGATTGTCGGTGCTGCCTTTGTTCTGTGGTGTGGGTGGTGTGCGTGGTTTACCGCCCGGGCGCTGTGGAGTGAAAACGAGGGCCTGATCGCTGGGGCGCTGGTCTGCTGCGGACTGACGTTCTGGATTCCCTCGGCTGTGATGTCTGTCACTCCCGACATGCTTTTTCTTCCGCCCTTCTTTCTCGCGATTTGGGCCTCTGCGACGTCGCGTCCTTTACTTGGTGGAGTGTTCAGCGGTGTTGCATTACTCTGCAATTCAAAGGGTTTGGCGGTTTTAGCGGTTGCTGCATGCTGGGCTGGAGCGGCCTGGTGGAAAGTGGTCATCTCCTGCGCAATCGTTCAGGTGGGGAGTTTCGCTTTGCTGCCCGCGGCGGCTTACTGGAATCAGGTTTGGCTCTGGGGTGCCGGGTATTCGGCCGATACGTTTGTTGTGAATCCCATCCGGGAGGCGATGGTGCGCAGTAGCGGTTGGGTTGCGTTTCACCTGACGGCGTGCGCCGGAACTGTGTGGTGTTTCTGGCGTGGGAGAAACTGGCGTTTTGTCCTCTGGCTGGTGGTCTCCCTCGCGTGTGTGGTCGGGGGATTGCGATTTTTCCCGCGCTACTACTTTGCGTTGCTACCCATATTCGCTGTTGTTGGCGCACGCGGTCTCATGTTGATGTCGGTCCGGTGGAGAATCCTGGTGTTCGGACTCATACTGGTTCCGATTCTTCGTTTTGGGCCTCGATATGTCATGGTTGCTGCAAGCGGAGCGGCGGGTTGGTCCGATGCGGCGCTGATGCGGGACAGCTGGCAGGCAGCGGCTGTGGTTCGAGCCTGGGCGCACCCGACGGACAAGATCCTGGTTTGGGGGTACCGCCCCGACATCGTAGTGTGGTCGCGGCTGCCGCTCGCGACTCCGTACATAGACAGTCAGCCGCTTTCAGGGATACTTGCGGACCGGCACCTGACCGTGTCTACTCCGACGTTCCCCGCGTTGGCGGCGGACAATCTTCGTGCCTTGTTGCTGAGTCCCGCTCCAGAGATTTTGGTGGACGGCCTGGGTCGGCTGAATCCGACGCTCTCGCTGGAAAACCGGCAGGATCTCAGAAGCCTGCTGGTTCGCTATGAAAGAATTGGGGAGACTTCCGCGTCCATCGTCTACAGGCTGAAACCATGAGCAAAATCCTCGTCACCGGAGGAGCCGGATACATCGGCTCGCACACCGTCCATCTGTTGAGAAAGAGTGGACATGAAGTTGTCGTTGTCGATGACCTGTCCAGAGGCCATCGACACAATGTGGAATCCGGCGAGTTTCACCAGCTCAGACTTCAGGACACAGACGCATTGACTCGCGTGATGGAGTCCGGGAAATTCGAATCTGTCATTCACTTCGCGGCCTATATTGCGGTTGGGGAGTCAACAAAGCAGCCGGAGTTGTACTTCGACAATAACGTCAGTGGCTCTGTTTCGCTGTTTCGTGCGATGGACCGGGCGGGTATCGACAAAGTCGTGTTTTCATCTACCGCGGCGGTGTATGGCACGCCGGAAGAGGTTCCGATTCGCGAGGACGCTCCGTACGCTCCGTTGAGTCCCTATGGTGAATCGAAGATCATGGTCGAGAAGATTCTGGGGTGGCTGGATCAGTTTAAGGGTGTGCGGAGTGTTTGCCTCAGATACTTCAACGCATGTGGGTCTGAACCTGGTACAGGTCTCGGAGAAGAGCATGATCCGGAGACGCATCTGATTCCCTTGCTGTTCCGGGCGATTGATACGGGCAAGCCAGTGACGATCTTCGGCCAGGATTATCCGACGCCGGACGGGAGCTGTATTCGCGACTATGTGCACGTCAGCGATTTGGCGCAGGCGCACATTTCCGCAGTGAAATGGCTTACCGCGGGTGGAGGTTCGGGCAGGTTCAATGTCGGGACTGGGGTGGGTCAGTCGGTTATGGAGGTCCTGCGTGCAGTAGAGGAAGTTACCGGCAGCAAGGTCCCCTGTGAGGTCGGTGCACGGCGAGACGGGGATCCGCCTGTGCTGGTTGCGAACTCGGACGCGCTGCAAAGTCAGCTTGGGTGGCGTCCGGAGTATGTCGATATTCGTCACACTGTGGCCACCGCGTGGGAGTTTTATCTTCGGTCACGCGCTCCAAAGGTTTGACAGCGCTTTAGTTACGGGATAATCTTAGAAGTGGACGCCGGTGTAGCTCAGGTGGTTAGAGCGACGGTCTCATAATCCGTAGGTCGCTGGTTCAACTCCAGCCGCCGGCACCATCTACTTCCCCACAATCAGGTTATAGATGCGGTCCAGTTCGTCGATCGAGAAATACTCGATCTCGATGCGGCCGCGATCTGCCGACTGCGATACGATTCGAACGCGCGTTCCCAGCGTGCCTTCCATCTCTTTTTGAGCCGCTTCGACGTTGGGATCGGCTGCCAGCTTTGCTGGTTTTTCCTGGGAGGAGCCTGGACCAGATGTTGTTTCCGGTCGGCGCTCCGTCAGTGTGTGCACGAGTCGCTCTACCTGACGAACGGAGAGACCCTGGGCGGCGGCTCGCTGGCCCAGTTCGATCTGCTCGGCCTCGGTGGACAGGCCCAGGAGAGCACGGGCGTGTCCCATACTGAGCCTGTGTTCGGCGAGAAGCAGTTGAATATCGTGTGGCAGGCGTAACAGTCGGATCAGGTTTGTGACGGTAGTGCGGTCTTTGCCTGTGCGGCTGGCGATTTGCTCGTGGGTGAGTTTGTAGTCTCTTGCAAGGCGGTCGAGAGCGTGGGCGACCTCAATAGGATTGAGATCTTCGCGCTGGATGTTCTCGATCAGGGCTACTTCGAGGAGCCTGTCGGAGGCGAATTCCTGGATCACCGCGGGTACTGTGGTAAGTCCAGCAAGCCGAGCGGCTCTCCAGCGGCGTTCGCCGGCAACAAGCTGATATCCCTGGGCGATACGCTGTACGACGATTGGCTGGATGATTCCGTTGGCGCGGATGGACTGCGCCAGTTCGTTAAGTCGGTCGGGTTCGAAGATGGTGCGAGGCTGCAGTGGGTTGGGCTGGATCGAGTCGATTGCCAGCTGATTCATGCCAGTTTGCTGCTGGTCTGACGTTGCAGGCGCTTTCGGTGGTGCGGATGACTGAGAGCGCCCAGGAAGTAGCGCCGACAGTCCTTTGCCCAGGGCTTTTCGGTCTGACATCGTTATTGGCTGGCCCCGCTGCGCTTCACATCATGCCGAGCGAGTAGCTCTTTGGCAAGTTGGATATAGCTCTCGGCACCTTTGGATCGCAAGTCGTAGGAGAGTATTGACAGGCCGTGGCTGGGTGCTTCGGCGAGACGTACGCTTCGGGGAATTACGGTCTTGAATACCTCATCCTCGAAGAATTCCTTCAGATCACTCGCAACCTGACGGGTAAGGTTGTTCCGCTCGTCGTACATGGTGAGCAAGATCCCTTCGATCTTAAGGTTGTGCTGGAAGGAATCGCGGATTCGTTCGATTGTATCGAGGAGCTGTGAGACGCCTTCGAGGGCGAAGAACTCGCACTGAATGGGCACCAGGACGCCATCGGAGGCCACCAGGCCGTTGATCGTCAGCAGATCAAGGGCGGGCGGGCAATCGATCAGAATGTAGTGAAAATTGTCACGAACGTCTTCGATCTTATTACGGAGACGGTTTTCGCGGTCGGGAACGTCGACAAGTTCTATGTTGGCGGCTACAAGGTTACGGTTAGATGGCGCAATGAGCAGCCCCTCAAAAGATGAAGGGACAGCGACTTCCTGCAGCCCTGCCTGACCAAGGAGCACATCGTACGTCGTTAGTTGTTCAGGCGTCTTGGCTACTCCCAGGCCAGTCGTTGCATTACCCTGCGGGTCAATGTCAATGACGAGTACCTTGAGATCATTCGCAGCAAGCGAAGCAGCCAGGTTGATCGCGGTTGTGGTTTTTCCGACGCCACCCTTCTGGTTGGCGATGGCTAATACTCTTGCCATGTTGATGGTTACCTCAATTGTATCGGAAGCGGCGGGGCGGTGTGAACGGTTCTGTTCCACGTGGAACTTAGGATCCGCGACCAATACGCAGAAGGACCTCAAGCACGGAGACAGCAGCTGGAGTAACACCGGCGATCTTTCCCGCCTGAGCGAGAGTTTCCGGACGGAACCGCTCCAACTTATCCTGAACCTCACGGGACAAACCAGGAACACCGACGAAGGAGAATCCTTCGGGAATACGCCTGTCTTCCGCGTTCTTTACGCGAACAAGCTGCCGGTCCTGCTGCTCGATGTAGCCAGCATACTTCGCCTCCACAACGACCGTGTCCACAACACCATTGACAGGCTCTTCACCACCAAGAACCTCGCGAATCCACCGACAGAGAACGGATGCGGAAGCTTCTGGTCGTTTCAGCCACGTGGCCACAGTCGGACGATCCTCGGCGGACAATGACAGATCGGGAAAGTTTCGCGGAGTCATGCGGGTGGATTCCATTGCCGCTACAAGCAGGGCCTTTTGCCGCTGTTTTGCGCGGAACAGTTCCCAACGCGCGTCGCATACCAGGCCCGCCTCACGACCAACAGGCGTCAGACGCTCGTCAGCGTTGTCGATACGCAGATGAAGACGCGCTTCCGCACGCGACGTGAACATTCGATATGGCTCGTCCGCACCTTTACTCACCAGGTCGTCAATCAAAATACCCGAATAGCCAAGAGTTCGAGAAAGCACTATCGGACACTCCCCTCGAACCAGCCGGGCAGCGTTGATGCCAGCCAGCAAACCCTGACTGCCGGCCTCCTCGTAACCTGACGTTCCGTTGATCTGACCAGCGAGAAACAGACCGGGAATCGACCGCACTTCCAGACTGTGACGAAGCTCGCGAGGGTCAATGGCGTCGTACTCGACCGCGTACCCGGGGCGAATCATCTCGGCCCGCTCCAACCCAGGGATGGATCCCAGCATGTCAACCTGGACGTCCACCGGCATGCTGGTCGACATGCCGTTAACGTAGACCTCGTAGGTATCCAGGCCCTCGGGCTCCAGATAGATCTGATGGCGGGCTTTATCAGGGAACTTCACAAACTTATCTTCAATAGAGGGGCAATACCGTGGCCCGACACCCTCTATTTGACCGCTATACAGCGGAGAGCGGCTGATGGCTCCTCGTATTACCTCAGCGGTCCGGGGCGTTGTGTACGCCAGATAGCAGGAGATTTGCTCTCGCTCAATCTTTCCGGTCAAAAACGAGAACGGCGTCGGGACGACATCACCGGCCTGAGGCTCAAAACTGGCCCAGTCGATGGTCCGGCCGTCGAGCCGAGGTGGCGTACCCGTTTTCAGCCGCATCCAGGCCAGGCCGAGGTTCCGTAACTGGTCGCCCAGGAGCTGCGAAGGCGCCTCGCCGTTGCGTCCGCAGCTATAGCGAGTCTCTCCAACGTGCGCCAGGCCGTTCAGAAAAGTGCCAGTTGTCACGACGACAGCCGAGGCCAGCAGCGTACGACCATCCCGCAGAATAACGCCGCGAACACGCCGTCCGTCCGATCCACCCTCCGCAATGTCCAGAGACGCTACTTCAGCCTGAAGAATGCGCAGGTTAGCTTCTGTTTCCAGTTCCGCCTTCATTCGAACGCGATACTGCTTCTTGTCGCACTGCGCCCTTGGCGACCACACTGCCGGCCCGCGGCTCGTGTTAAGAAGCCGAAACTGGATTCCGGCGCGATCCGCGATAACGCCCATGACACCGCCAAGAGCGTCAATCTCGCGCACGAGGTGCCCTTTTGCGATACCGCCGATAGCGGGATTACATGACATCTGCGCAATCAAATCGATATTCATCGAGATCATAGCGGTTCGCAGACCCAGCCTGGCACAGGCACGCGAGGCCTCGCAGCCAGCATGACCAGCGCCGACCACAATCACGTCATATCGTTGTTGCATCGTAAAGTACAGCGGAACGGTTGGAAATAAGGGGGAACTATTGGTGCTCGGAGTGCTGCGCCTGCGGAGGATTCAGCTTGATTGTGATCAGCTGCTCTTCCTTGTCGACCTCGTAAACCTGCCCGAAAGTCTGGTGCCCGCGCGCAATCACCTGAATCCGCATCTTACCCTGAGGAATCGAGGGGAATTTCGCGATACCCTCCTGGCTGCTGCGAGCCTCCCAGTGCTTAAGGATCTTCTTCCCTAACTTGACATACGAGCGGCCCTCGACGAAGTCGACGATGACAGACGCACGGTCTACAGGCTTGCCGGTAAGCGTTAGCACTTCCACGCGCAGCCGGGTCGCCGGATCGTCAGCCAACAGCGGAAGAGCCAGAGCCAGACCAAGCAGAAAAAGGCGGAACCGTGATGGCATAACCCTATTATCCGAAAATTACGCTCGCCGCGCCATTACCCCACCAGGAATCGCCTGGCACCACCCATTACGGCCTCGGCAGCGATGTAGCCGCTGCGAACCGCGCCCTCCATTGTGGCGGGCCAGCCAGTTTTGGTCCAGTCACCAGCAACAAAAACCGATGGCACGGACGTTTGGGGCCCTGGCCGCCGTACTTCCAGCCCAACTGACGCAGAAAAGGTCGCCTTAACCTCTTTAATAACGCGTGAGCGCACCAAAGTGGCTCTCCGAACCCCCGGCAAGAACTCGGACAACTCCTTCAGACACAAATCAAGAATCGCTCCAGGAGACATCGAAACCATTGCTCGGGAAGCACTTATAGTGAGCTGTAGCTGTTGTCCCCCGCCTTTGTTGAATACCCAATGTATGGTCCGGTCAAGCACGGTCGCGTGTGGTAGCTCGGTGACTGGTCTGTCAAACCACAGGTGGACACCCGTAATTGGGGAAAACTCCATCTCGGGGGGCTCGGCAAATGGAGCCACTGCACGGACCCGGTCGACAGGCAGAGCAACGACAACTGCGTCTGCCGTGATTTCTTCTCCGTCCACCTCCGCTCTGCCCTCTCCAACCGACTGAACGGACCGCCGAAAGTGGAAACGCACACCCGGAAGTCCAGCCCATCGTTCGGGACGGTACAACTCTCCCAAAGTCACAGAAGGAACTCCCATATGGTAGGCCGCAGGACCTCCCAGAAACCCGACCCCGATCACCTGGAACCCGTGCGATGCGGCCATGCGGTGGAGCTCCTCATTCACGGCGCTCACCAGCACTTGCCGCCAAAACCTCTGAACCACGCGCTCCGGCTGACGCTGTTCCGTCAGCCACTGTGCCATCGTGATCGAATCAAGGTCTGTCCGCTGGCCAAATTGTCGCTGGAGAGCAGCCATGCCTCGGATGAGTGCGAGCTTCTCGCCTGGACTCAGGAAACGAAGCCCGAGGAACGACTCTGTGAAGTGTGCAGGAGCAGGCAGTACACCTGCACGGAACTCCGACGTCCGACCACCGGGCTCAATAAAATAGAACCGGTCATGCCAGTCGATGGCATCGGAAACGCCGAGTCTTCTGTAGAAATCAAGGAGGTTGGAGCAGCAACGAAGGAGAATGTGCTGCGAGTTGTCGACCACTGCTGTGGTGCCATCGCCCCAGGTCAAGGCGTACGATGTCGCGCGCCCGCCAGGATAGGGTCGCGCCTCATAAACATCTACCGCATACCCGGCTTCCCCGAGCGCAGCAGCCGTGGCAAGACCGGCTAGACCACCGCCAGCCACGATGACAGAGGGCATCTACTCCAGATTACGATATCGGAACCTTAACCCTGTGTCCACCGCCGGTCCCACCCGTATAACTCAGGGCAAGCCAGATACAAATGACCGCAAACAATACGAGCGTGAGATCTGAAGAATCTAAAAACATTGGACTAATACCAGTATGATAAACAACACTCACCGATGGCAAGTAAAAATTACTAGCTCCAGTACCCGAAAAGCCAACCCGCCGCCAGTCCAAGGAAACCTCCAGTCAAGGGAAATGCGAGTAAAGTCATTGCTGTCATAGATATAACGCCATATTTAGCAGTGATTCCAGATACCCACCACTGCGTAAAAACTATACAGCCCCAGAGAGCAACTCCACCAACCAGCCCCATCTGGCACCACGGGCATCGGTGATGCCCTGCTCCAGCGTTGCGATAGTTGCAGTGCGCGTCGGCGCCAGCCCACGCTGACCGGCAACCACAGTCGAAAATCGCGTCGCAGAGGTTCAGGAAGAAAACACTCGTCAAGATCGCCGCCGATAAAAACACCCACAGCCGGGCCTGACTCATCGCGAACAGGTCCGCCTAACCAGCAAACTCGGCGGTTGACTCAGGAGCAGCAGCGGAGTCGCCCGTACTCGAGCTGGCGCGTCGAATCAGCCCGGTAACTACGTTTCGCATGAGGCGAAATCCGCATTCATCCTCGAGTGTCAACAAAGACTCCGGGTGGAACTGGACTGCCTCGATCGGGAGTTCCCGGTGCCGAACACCCATAATTACGCCATCCAGAGACTCCGCCGTTACCTCAAGACACGCCGGCAGCTTATCCCGGATGGCGAACAGCGAGTGGTAGCGACCAACCTGAAACTCGCGAGGCAGTCCTTCAAACACACCGGCATCGCGATGCCGAACCGTTGAGGGTTTTCCGTGCATCGGATAATCGAGCACGCCCAGCTCGCCACCAAAAGCTTCCACGATGCCCTGAAGTCCGAGACAAACCCCAAACACCGGAATTCGACGCGCGGCTGCGTACTGAACCGTCTGCGGGACTCGGAAATCCCCTGGCCTGCCCGGACCCGGCGAAATTAAGATCAAATCGGGAGCGATCTGGTCGATAAGCTCCAGTGGGAAGCCAGAACGATATGTGACGACCTCGGCCCCTGTCTGCCGCGCATAATTCGCCAAAGTGTGGATAAAGCAGTCGTCGTTATCCACCAGGAGCATCTTCGGTCCGCGCCTGGCCGTCACGGCCGGACTTCCGTGAGCAACGGGAGCGGTTGAATCGCCGACCGCGGCCTGCTGCAGTGCCCGGAAAAACCCGGTAGCTTTGAGCCGCGTCTCCTGCTCTTCCAGCGCCGGGATGGAATCGTAGAGCAGCGTGGCACCGGCCGGGTACTCGGCCACGCCATTGCGAACGTGCACGGTGCGAATGAGGATGCCTGTGTTCATCTCTCCATTCAGTGACAGCATCCCGACCGCGCCACCGTACCACCCGCGAGCCGTCTTCTCCAGATCCTCGATCATCTGTGCGGCAGCCTTCTTCGGCGCGCCTATGACGGTCACGGCCCACATGTGCGCCAGGAACGCATCCACGGAGTCGAATCCCGACTCCAGCGTCCCTTCCACGTGGTCGACTGTGTGGAATAACCCAGCGTAAGACTCGATCAGGCGCCGGCCGATCACCTTTACCGACCCCGGAACGCAGACCCGCGACTTGTCGTTGCGGTCGACGTCCGTGCACATCGTCAGTTCGGACTCTTCCTTGGTGGAATTCAGCAGATCCCGGATACTCACTGCATCCTTCATGGGATCCCCGGTGCGTCTCGCCGTGCCCGAAATGGGGCATGTTTCCACGCGCGAACCCTCTACCCGCACAAACATCTCGGGCGAAGCACCAACCAGCTGCTCATCGCCGAGTTGCAGGAAAAACTCATACGGACTCGGCGATGCCTTCTGCACACGCTCGAACAGGTCCGCGACACTCCCGCCAAATGGCGTGGAGAACGTCTGACGCAGCACTACCTCGTAGTAATCGCCCAGTTTCATCCCGCGGCGGCAAGTCTCCACATTGGCCATGTATTCTTCCGGCGTGTGGTCGGCCACAATAGGCGCGCTGGTGACTGGCGGCAGAGGCGCAATGTTTTCGGCGGTGCGCTCTAACCCAGCTGTGGTCAGCAAGCCGTCGGCTGAAGCAAACTCATACTGAAAGCGCTCCACCACCTCGCGCTTCCGGTCCATATAGTAGATGTCGTCACACAGGAACAAGTGGAGGTCACGGCGTCCGGACCGGGGCAACTTCAGCTGGATCGGATCGAACTGGAACAGCAGATCGTACCCGAACGCTCCAACCAGGCTGAGCCGGTTGTCCTTCTCCGACGCAAACTCACCAATAAGCGCGCGAAGCAGTGAAAATACCGAAGGTTGCTTACTTCGCTCCTCCTCCGAAAAGAACGGCGGAAGCGGACGTAATTTGCCGCGCAACGTGGAGCCGTCAAGCCCGAACTCCTCCCAGTGCGGATGCCCGGCCAGCACTGGTTCCAGCAGCCGGACCAACACCTCGCCTCGCGCGTTCAATGCCCGAATCTGCAAATCACGCTGAAAACCAACGATCTCGAGCGGGGGACAAAGGCTTGCGACATCCCACCGGGAATACCTGCCCGGGTACTCGTATCCCGATGACAGATAAATGCCGCGATGCCGGTCTAACTCGTGGAGCAACGAGTGAAGGCCCTTTTTGAAAGGGGCACGCGATGCGATACGGGTGACGACAATGCCGCTGCGGGTGGAATACTGAAGCTGAGGCATAAAGACTTCGAGGTTAAATCGAGAATAACACGCACTGGTGGTGCTGACTTCCGACGCTTGATATCCTCTTGAGAATGATCCCACTCGGACGCCGCGACTTTCTGATGCAGGCCGCTGCCGCTGGCACAGCCGCCCGCTCCACGAAGCCCAAAGTAACGTCTTCGGTAATGCTCTGGACGTTGAAGGGGACGTTTGAGGAGCGCGTGGAAGCCGCCGCGCGTGCAGGCCTGCAGAGTATTGAGCTGGTAGCCGAACACACCGCCTGGCCCGACACAGAGATCGCCGCGAAGAAGAAATTCGTGTCCTCGTTCGGTCTCGGCATGGATACGCTGATCGCGACGCCGGACTGGGGAAAGCGTCCCGTGTCCATGGTGGATCCCGCCCAGCGCGGCAACTTCCTGGCTGACCTCAGGAATGCTGTCGATTCCGCCAAAAAGCTGGATATTTCGCAGATAATCCTGATGAGCGGCAACGAAGTTCCGGGTCGCACCCGGGATGCGCAGTATGCCAGCCTCCTCGAAGGAAGTAAGCGGGCGGCCGAACTTGCGGCCCGGGCAAACCTCACACTGATCATTGAACCCCTGAATGCGAAGGTCGATCACAAAGGCTACTACCTGAACACGTGCGGCGAGGGCCTGAAACTTGTCCAGGCGGTCGACAGTCCCAATTTCAAGCTCCTGTTCGATCTGTATCACGAGCAGACCGAGGTTGGCGACCCCACGAAGCTCGCGGTCGAAGCCATTCCGTACGTCGCTGTATTTCACGTAGCCGACTCGCCCGGGCGCCACGACCCCGGCACTGGCAAAATGAATTACGCGGAAATCTACAAGGCAATCGCAAAGGGCGGGTATAACGGCATTATTTGCATGGAATATCTGCCCGTCGCGAATCAGACGGCCAGCCTGGTCAAAGCTGTCGATGCCATGCGAACTGCTGTCGCGTCCTGAAGATTCGGCATGCGGTGCCGGAGTTGGGACTTAATAACCCCCGGCACCAGCACGCCTCCTCTCAGGCGAAATCAGAACTGGAAGCGCAAGCCCATCTGCAACTGACGGGGATTGCCAACAGTGCTGGTAATCGTGCCCACCTGTGCGTTGCCGATGTTCTGGTTCGGCAGGCCGAATTGCGGATGGTTCAGGATGTTGAACGCCTCTGCACGGAACTCAAACCGGATCTGTTCGCGAATCACGAAGTTCTTAAACAGAGAAGCATCCCAGTTGGTTCTGCCCGGTCCAAACAGACTGTTTCTGGACGCATTGCCATAGGTGTACTGAGCCGGAGTCGCAAACGCACTCGGATCAAACCACCGCTGCAAGGTCCTCGGATAGGTGACGGCACTCCGCACATCGGGCCTGCTGCCCGTGCCGTTTGTGGTGGAGGTCTGCAACACGGGCGAGAAGGGCTGGCCCGTCTGGGTCACGAAGATTCCGTTCATTTGCCAGCCGCCGAGCGCGAAATCGGCGATCCCCCCACGGTTCATGAATGACCGGCCCTTGCCGAACGGAAGCTCCCACAGGTAGCTCGCTGTCAAACGGTGCCGGAGGTCAATGATCGAGTTCCCGCGTTCCGCCCGAAGATTGCGGGGATCCTGCGGTTGTGGGCCAGCTGCGCCGCCGCCGAATTCAAGCACGACGTTGTCGATGGCGTGAGACCAGGAATAGCCGACCAGGGCGCTCAGGCCTTTGCCGAACCTCTTGTCCAACGTCAACTGACCCGCGTAGTAGCTGCTGAGGCCGTCGGAAACGAAGTAGCTGACGCCTGCCAGGTCCGGAGCAACGCCGTATAACGGACGCCGCGTGTTTAGTGCGGCCGCGCCAGGAATGGGCTGATTCGCGTCGTAGGTATTGTACAGGCGCCGGCCCAGATTGCCCACGGCCGCCACCTTCACCACCATCGACCACGGTACGATTTCCTGCTGCACGGTCAGGTTGAACTGTTGCGCGTAGGAAGGCTTGAAGTCCGGGGACACGGCGAACATGCCTCCGAATGGCTTGTCAGCCGCCGCGAAGTTCACCGGCGCCAGTGGAGCGAAGCCTTCACTCACCTTCGGGCCGACAAAGATGTCGCCCGGGTTGATGGCTACTGTCGAGCCGAAGGGCAATTGGCGGAACAGACGCAGGCTGCTGCCTTCATTCCCGGCGGGGTTGTAGAAGACGCCGTAGCCGCCACGAACCACCGTGTGCGGTGCAAACTGGTAGGCAAAGCCGAAGCGCGGACCCCAGTTCTTGTAGTAGGGCTTCACACCCGCGTACTTATCGACGCCGTTCCGGCCCGCAATGTCGATCTTCGCCGTCCGGATGTTGAAGTTCGCCCAGCGGTTGGCCACTTCAGAGAACGGGCTGTAGTAATCCCACCGCAGGCCCAGATTCAACGTCAGCTTGCGGGTCACGCGCCAGTCGTCGGCGAAGTACGTGCCGACTTCCACACCGCGCTCGCCTGGCCAGTTGAACGTATAGTCATGCACAATCGAGTTAGCGTAGCCGAGCAGGAAACTCGCCATGGTGTCACCACCAGGGCCGGTGCGGGAATCGGTAAAGGCGGGGGAGAAATTGAACCGGCCATTTCCCTGATTCGTTTGATAGATGGTGAGCTGACGACGGCGGAAATCCGCACCCCACTTCAGAGTGTGCTTCCCGATGGTGGCGCTCATGTTGTCGACGTACTGGAACGTGTTCTCGCGGCGGAAGATGGGCAGAGACCGGGTCTGGCCGATACCGAAGTAATTCGCGGGCGAGAAGATGGGCAGGTTCTGCTCATTCGGAGTTACGTTCGAGTTCGGGATTCCGAGCTGGTTACCGAGGCCAGCGCCGGGCTCAAACTGGTCGGCCGTGTAATCAACACGGAAGCGGTTGAACCCGGCGCGGAATTCGTTCACAATCCGGGGCGTGATCACGCGGATGTAGCTGGCCACGATGTGCGTCGCAGGCTGAAAGGACGTACCGGCAAACGAGCCTTCATCGCCCAGGTTGACCGGCTTCGAAAGTCCGACGATGGTGGCCGCCGGGAACGTACTGGGCACTACCGTCTCGGTGTTCTGGATGGAGTACCGGGCAAAGAACGTGTCCTTCGGCGTAGCCTGATGATCGACACGGGCATCGCCCTGATTCCACTTCTGCCGCTGCAACAAATTCGCGGTGTAGTTGTTGAACCGGGCCGAATTCACGGGTGCCGGATAGGCATTGATCAGCTTCGCGGTGATCGGGTCAAACCGATTGGCGGGAATCTGATTCCCGGGGAATGGATCGCGAGCGAACGCGGTGCCGTTGGCCCGGGTGGTCAGCGGATCATAGATGGTCGCGGCCTCAGTGAAATTACCACGGCGCATCAGGACCGTCGGCACGTTGCCGATCTGCAGACCCTGCGACGTCCGGCGGAAGCCCTCGTAGTCGACGAAGAAGAACGTACGGTTCTTGCCATTGAACAGCTTCGGCAACACCACCGGCCCACCAAACGATCCACCAAACTGATTTAGCCGGAACGACGGGAAGAAGGTGCCCTTCGGACTAAAGAAATTGCGCGCATCCATTGCCGAATTGCGCAGGAATTCAAACAGGCTGCCGTGCAGTTTGTTGGTGCCCGATTTCGTGATCACGTCCACAACGGCGCCCGAGTTGCGGCCTATGTCGGCGCTGTAGAGGTTGGTCTGAATCTTGAACTCACGGACCGCTTCAACAGCGGGACGCAGCACAATCGACAGCGTCAGACGCTCATTGTTATCGATGCCGTCGTACAGGAAGTTGTTTGAGCCTTCACGATTGCCGTTGGAGAAAATCTCAGTGCCAGGCCGGCGGTCGTCAGGCCTCGCTCCACTCATAATTGTGCCGCCAGCCGCAAACCCGACACCCGTAACGCCGGGGCTAAGCGTAGCCAGCTGAATGAAATTGCGCCCGTTCAGCGGGAGCTGATTGACCAGCCGCTCGCTCACCACGGTGCCGAGTGAGGAAGACTCCGACTCCAGCAAGGGAGCCGAGGCTGTGACCTCAACCGACTCCGAAACCTGTCCCAGTTGCATGGTCAGGTCGAGCTGTGCCTGCTGGTTGATCTGGAGGGCGAGGCCCCGTTGCACCAGCTTGCGAAAGCCCGCAGCCTCTACATTAATCGTGTACTCACCCGGAGGAAGCAGGTTCACCAGATAAGACCCGTTGCTCTCCGTTATAACTGTGCGGGCGAGGTTTGTCGCGACATTTGCGACCGTAACTTTAGCGTTGGCGACCGCCGCCCCCGCCTGATCCACCACCGTGCCGCTGACTTCAGCGGAAGCTACCTGCGCCGCTATGGGCAAACAGGATGCGCAGCAAAGCGCAAGAAAACTGAAAAGGTACTTCAACATGGACGAAACCCTCCGAGGCAGCCGACGCTGCAAGTCTCTGGATTATATATCTGAAACGCAAACCTCACACTGATTATCCTAGAAACGGCAGTTGAAGGGCTGGCTTGAATGGCAAGTGTTAGATACTGTTGAAGATGAGCGAAGATCTGGGTCTGGTAAAGACTCACCCGATGG
>JAWXCM010000200.1:0-4801 GCA_034408745.1 Bryobacteraceae bacterium | reverse complement strand
CTGTTACCACCAATCGCAACGGAACCAACACCCTTGATCTGGTCGAACTGAAGGACATGAACATCACGTCCCTCGGCCAAATCGCCAAGGACCTGAACATCGCCGGCGCCGCTGGACTGCGTAAGCAGGATATGATCTTCAAGATCCTGCAGACGCAGGCGGAACGTTCCGGTCTCATCTTCAGTCAGGGTGTCCTCGAGTGTCTGCCGGATGGCTTCGGCTTCCTCCGTGCCCCCGAGTACAACTACCTCCCCGGGCCCGACGACGTCTACGTCTCGCCCAGCCAGATCCGCCGTTTCGACCTTCGCACCGGCGACACCATCAGCGGCCAGATCCGTCCGCCCAAGGAAGGCGAACGCTACTTCGCGCTGATTAAAGTCGACGCGATCAACTACGAACCACCCGAGGAAGCACGCAACAAGATCTTCTTCGACAATCTGACCCCGCTCTATCCCAATGAACGGATCAAGCTGGAGACGGCGCGCGACAACTTCTCGGGTCGCGTGATGGATCTGCTCACCCCGATCGGCAAGGGACAGCGCGGTCTCATCGTGGCTCCTCCGCGCACCGGTAAAACGATGCTGCTCCAAAGCATCGCCAATTCGGTGACCCTGAATCACCCCGAAGTCGCTCTGATCGTCCTCCTGATCGACGAACGTCCGGAAGAAGTTACGGACATGTCACGGTCGGTGAAGGGCGAAGTCATCAGCTCGACATTTGACGAACCCGCAACCCGCCACGTCCAGGTCGCCGAAATGGTGATCGAAAAGGCGAAGCGGCTGGTCGAGCACAAGCGCGACGTCGTCATTCTCCTCGATTCCATCACGCGCCTGGCCCGCGCCTACAACACCGTCGTGCCGCCGTCGGGCAAGGTGCTCTCGGGCGGTGTCGATTCCAACGCTCTGCAGCGCCCGAAGCGCTTCTTCGGTGCCGCCCGCAACATCGAAGAGGGCGGTTCGCTGACCATCATAGCCACCGCGCTCATCGATACCGGCAGCCGTATGGACGACGTGATCTTCGAAGAATTCAAGGGCACTGGTAATATGGAAGTGCATCTCGACCGTAAGCTGGTCGACAAGCGAGTGTTCCCGGCCATCGACATCAACAAGAGCGGAACCCGTAAGGAAGAGCTCCTGATGCCGAAAGAAGAGCTGAACCGGGTCTGGATCCTGCGAAAGGTCCTGAACCCTCTGTCAGCCACCGAGTCGATGGAATTGCTGCAGGACAAACTTGGTAAGACACGCAGTAACGCCGAGTTTCTGAACGCAATGTCCGGCTGAGGCCGAACACAAATCGAACCCAAAACGAAGCCACCAAGTCATTGGAAACAAAGACTCGGTGGCTTCGTTTTTTTGTTTTTTACTGCGCGTGAACCTTCGATACCGCGAAGTCGGAATTGACCCCGTGGCACGTGGCACACGACTCACCGAGCGACGTGGTATTCGCCTTCATGTGGCTCGCCGCCGCCATGCTGTCGTGGCACCCCGAACACGCCGCCGATTCCGCCATAAGCGGTGTCAGCGGGCCGTTTGGATCGGCCACAGGTGGCACTGCGAGCACATCCGCAGATTGCCCGGATAACCGACTTCATTGAAGCTGGCGGTGCCGATCTTGTAGGGTCGACTCAGTTCCTTGCCCGTGTGAATGCGGTGAAACATCACCTGCAGGCTGACTGGAGTTGCGGCGTTAGAGCCCCTGGCCGTAAGAGCGGTCTCCGAGATCTGCGCCCGGTAGTCGTTGTTTGGTCCCGCGATGCGGAAGCTCAGCCGAGCCATCTGAGACGGCTCAATCGGCTTCCCAGCCTTGTCTTTGACGGAGAACGTGATGGTGAGCGGCTTGCCCGGCGCGGCACCGGACACGTCCATGATCTTCATCACGACGCCCGGAAGCATGCGCGCCGCACCGGTGGCGAAATTCACGTTATCGTGGCAGGCACCACAGGCCGCGCGCGACGGCTTAAGCCACGCATCGCCCTGCTTCACGCCGGCTTCATGACACTTCGTACAGTTCCGGGCATCGGCCGGGAACACCACTTCGGAGTAGTCGTGCACCGACTGTGCGTTTCCGATGATCCGGTACGGTTTGCCCGCCTCGACGCTGTGGTGTGTGGCAAAGTACGCACACCTCCATCGACTTGCACGAACCGCCATGGAAACCCATGCTGAAGTGGCACTTGTTGCAGGTCGCCGTGCCCACCACATCGCGAACGTCCTTCACCGCAGCACCGTCCGGGACGAAGTTGAAGACATCGTCATCGTACTGTGTGCCGAGGTCGAACTCGGTCAGGTTACGAGAGCCATACGCGCCGACCGTGTGCGTCCCACGCCGCCCGCGTCGGCTCCTGCCTGCGTTGCCACCACGCCCGTGATCGGGCTGGTCTGAACGCGGGTAGTGTATGAGGTGTACTGGGTTGCATCGGCCGGGATATAAGCCGCGATCAGGCTGGTGGCCACGGTGCCCGGGGTTTCGAGCGACGATTGTGCCGTCCTGTGCAATGTCGGCTCCCGTGACTTTGATGATCAGTCCGGGCCGAACGAAATTAACGTCTTTTTCGCTGAGACAGGCAGCCTTCTGCTGAGAAGTGTAGATGCTGCCGGGGGCGCTTACGAGGAATGCAGCGCAGGAGAAGAGAAGTGCCACAGCCGGCCACAAGAGCAGTCGACTGGTAGGCACCAGACGAAAGCCAGGTCCACGTGACATGGCTTGCAATTGAAGTATATGTGGATTGGTTGTGGAAGTACACTAACTTTCGGATAGAATGCCTCCACCATGTTCCGTCGAACCTTCCTGAAATCTCTCGCCGCCGCCGCCCCTGCCGCCGGTCTCCTTCGACCCACACGCGCCGAAGCGGCTCTGCCCCAGGCCAAAATCACCAAAGTCACGATTTGGGAGCCACCCAACCTGAACCAGCTATTCAACCAGAGCACGATGGTGGTGACCGTGGAGACTGACATCGGCATCACTGGTGTTGGCGAAGGTGGAGCCAAAGACACGCTCGAGCAGTGCGCCGGAACACTGATCGGCAAGAATCCGTTTCGCATTGAGGCGATCTGGCAGGAAATGTACATCGCCTGGTTCTACCCGCCAGGGCGCGAGAAGATCCATGCGCTGGGCGCCCTCGATATGGCGCTGTGGGACATCAAGGGCAAGGCGCTGAAACTGCCTGTGCACGAACTGCTCGGTGGCACCGTACGCGATCACTGCGAATGCTACGCAACTGGTGGCGGAGGTGCGGGTGGACGGAACCTCAGTCTCCGTGAACGTGCCGCGGCCACCATGGAAGCTGGCTACAGGGCGTTTCGAATGGGCGCCGGCGATACCCAGACCGGAGGCACGTTCAACACGCATGAGCGAGTCCGCAAAGTGGCGGCCGATGCTAAGGAAGCGCGTCTCGGTGTAGGCCCAAATGGCGACTGGTGCATCGACATCCACCAGCGGTTCGACTACTCCGACTCCGTCCGCGCCTGCCGTCTCATGGAGGAGTACGAGCCCTACTTCGTCGAGGACCCGGTTCGTGACGAGCACGCTCACCAGGACATCCCGAAGCTCCGCCAGATGACCACCGTGCCTTTGACGCACGGCGAGGAGTGGGGCCAGCGGTACGATTTCAACCGCCTTGTCGAGAACCACGACATCGATTACATCCGCGCCACGCTTCCCAACGTGGGCGGCATCACGGAAATGATGAAGATCGCCGCTATCTGCGAGACGCACGCCGTCGGCATCATTCCGCACTTTACCGGACCGATTTCCACCGCGGCCCTGGTGAACTGCCTCTCCACATTTCCGGGGCCGGTCATTATGGAATACAACTACGGCGGCCGCAAAATCGACTACCTGCCGGAGTGTCTCGACTTTGCCAAAGGCAAGGCGCTCCGCAATGACCGGCCTGGGCTCGGCGTTACTCTCGAGCCGAAGCTCCTCAAGAAGATCAGTGAGATCACGCAGGTCGGACGTAAGAACGTGTTTGTCCGGCCGGACGGGTCCCTGACTCACTGGTAGGAGTTCGGCTCAGCCAGCGTCGCAGCACATTTTCGAGTGCGTCGGAACGGACGGGCTTGGACAGATAATCGTCCATGCCCGCCTTCAGACAGCGTTCCTGCTCGCCGTCCAGTGCATTGGCAGTCAGCGCGACGATTGAGGTGTGACGGCCTGTACGACGGCGTTCGGCGACTTCCCGGAGGATGTCCAGGGAGGTGCGTTGTCGACGCCGATACGGAGTGGCTGGTCCAGGGCGGGGGCGGGAAGCGTATTCATTCTGCCAGGTGGACCAACTCAAAGGTTGGCCCACAAGAACCATATCGGCTCAACAGGCAGGACTGTTAGTGGAAATTTACGCTTCGAGTGACTAGCTCTTCGGTTTCCAGGCTACGCAGTCGATTTCCACTTTCATGGTTTCCGCTGGAAGTACAACCTGAACAGTGGTGCGCGCCGGTTTCGCATCGCCAAAAAACTCCGCGTACACGGCGTTCATGGCCTGAAAATCATTGCGGTCATCAAGGAAAACGCGGCACTGCACGACATCAGCCATCGATGCGCCGCAACCTTCCAGAATGCGTCGAATGTTCTCCAGCACGAGCCGTGTTTCGTGCTGGATATCTCCAAAGGAGAACTCGTTGGTTTCCGGGTCAATGGGGCCCATGCCGGAGACATAAATGAAGTCTCCGGCGCGGACCGCGTGAGAATAAGGCCCGCGGGGTGCGGGCGCTCCTGGCATGAGATGTCGTTCAATCATCGGTTTAGCCCTGTGTTGGCTTTAGCCCTGTGTTGGCTTTAGCCCTGTGTTGGCTTTAGCCCTGTG
>JAWXCM010000199.1:0-3134 GCA_034408745.1 Bryobacteraceae bacterium | reverse complement strand
TTGTTTTTTTGACCTTAGCAACATAAAATTTAATTTGTACGCGCTGTGTATATTCCTCGGAGGAGATTTGTAACGATGAAACTGACAACTTTTATACGGATAGCCGGTTTGGCGATCTCGATGGCTGGACTGGCATTCGCCGATAATGTGATGCTGTACAACACAGTAAATAACGCCACATCGACTACGGGCGCGAATAAGGTCTCTTTCGCGATGACCGGCGCTGGCACCAATAACCAGCGTCTAGTGGGTCAAAACATCTCGATCTCAACGTTGTCGTCGCTTTCACCGGGTCCGATCACTTTGCGGAATTGCTTCAGTTGCGTTCTGAACTTCTCCAGCGGTGTCGGAGCATCTTATGTTGCGGGCACGCCCGGTCCTCTCGGCGGGCGTCCTAATCAGATCTGGACATTCGCGTCTGGCGGGGCGGCGTCAATCACAGGCGCGGTTGACTCGAACAACAACGGTTTTCTCGATGCGGGAGATATCGGCGGGGGTGCTTCTATGACATTACTCAGCGGCACATTCCTGAACAGCCCCGCCGTGACGATGTTCCCAATTAAGCCTACCGACTACAGAGTGGCGGCTGGTCTGATCCTGAACTCGCAGAACACCCAGCTCAACCAGTTTTTCTTCGGTTCGCCACTTGCGGGACCAGTATGGACCGGTACGCTGAATCTTAATTTTAATCCGTTCGGAACGCCCGTTCCCGGCGGCGGTACTCTCGGTCTGCCGACGTTCACTAGCAAGACGATCATTAGCGGCTCCTTGGTGAATACGTCTCCGGTTCCCGAACCTAGTTCGATCCTTCTGTTTAGTGCCGTCACCGGATTCCTCGGAATCGGTTTGGCCATGCGTCGCCGCCGGGTACAGTAGTAGAATTCCTCAAGCTGGCGTCGTGACTGACAACGCGCGGGTAAGGTGTCAGGCTTTCCAATCCTATCGATGGTCGCTGCGATTTCCTGGCGAGAAAGATTCGCTTTGGATTGAACGGCGACCGCTGTTTTCTGAAGATTGATTTGCAGGGAATAGCCGGGGAGGCTGTGCCAATCTGGTTGTCCCTGTGAGCGCGCTTGAAGATGCCATGGCCCGCATCGGTCGTCGGCAACTTGCCTAACCGGCGGAACCCGGCTTTGGATCTGATTTTCCGAAGTGCGGAGAACACTCATCCTGGCCGTACTTGGCGCCGAGGCGGCGGTCCGGCTCGGCGTTGGAACCGGATCCGGTCCGGAGTCTGGGGAAATGGACACTTTTGCGGCGTTCGCCACCTGGAGCAGGTAGTCAGGGGGTGCTATCCGGTATAATGTGCAGACATCCCGACCCCAATCATGCGGCTATTTTTCCGCCTTCTTCCCATACCCCTGGCGCTGTTTCTCTATCTGGTCAATAACCTGGGTATCTGGAACGCGTGGCAAAACGCTCCGGACGGCTACATTCCGCAAATGATGCCGCGGGCGAATGGCGTCGCCGCGCAGGTCGTCTGGTTCACCGGGTTCCGCGACCAATGGTTCCTGCCGAACTATCAAGGTCCCTGGACATCGGCGGCGGTCTTTTTCAATCCGCTAAAGTTCGCCGTCGGCCGCCTCGCCGCTTTCCTGAATTGGGAAGTGGAATCCTCCTATATTCTGTTCGTCATTTTGATTTACATCTTTACCACGTACTGCTTTGCATACTCCCTGCACACCTTCCTCGACACGCCGCGCCAACGGATCGCCGGTGTATTGGCCGCCATCTGCGCGATGCCGCTCGCGGCCGTGTGGGTTCTACCGGCGGTCTTGAGGGGCAGGTTCAGCCGGTCCGGTCTTGGGGATTTTGTATGGTGGACCGCGGACGGCTATTTTCATGGGATTTCGGGTAGCCTGTCATCGGTGTTCGGTACCGGAATCACGCTCCTGGCAATGAGCTTGGTGGCGCGCTATGCCGATAGCGGGGACCGGCGATACCTGCGTCTAGCCGGCGTGGCGGCGTTCTTCTCCGGGATCGTGCATCCATTCGAAGTGTTCGTCATTACAATCGGCGGATCGGTGGCGCTGGCGTTGCGGGACGGTGCGGCCCAGGCGCCGCGCCAATGGAGACGCGCGTTCGCCGAGACTTTGCTTCTGGCCGGCCCGGGCGCGCTTGCCGTGAGCTGGTATGTCGTCCAGGCTCTGCGGAGCGAATGGCTGCGAGATCAGGCATCGGTATTGAAATGGGATCCCGGTTCGCCGCTGCGCGTGTTGGCGATGCTTGGTTTGCCGGCGATCTTATCGATTGTGCTGATGGCATTGCAACCGCGTTTCGTGAATTTCCGGGAACGTCTGCTCGGGACCTGGATACTGACGGTGTCGATCGGCATCTATGTCCCCATCTTTCACTGGGCGCAACACTTCTTCGACGGCATACACTACGCTGCGGCGATGTTTGCCGTGCTGCGCGCGGGGGCGTGGGCAGGCGCGGCGGGAAGCCCGGCATGGAGAGCGAAAGCGGCATGGACGGCGTTGGGTTGCGCCACCGTCTTGTTTCTTCCCGCGCACGTTGCCTATCGCGTTCAGGCGATGCGCGATGGGAACAGCCCGCGACCGGCGGCGGTTCACTCGGCGCTGCAACCTAAAGCGGAGAGGGACGCGATCCTATGGCTGCGGTCCCACGCGCGGAGGAGCGAGTTGGTCCTGGCTCCACGGGTTCACGCCGGATGGCTGGCCGCGGTACCGATGCACAGCTTCGCCAGCCACTTTCATTTCAGTCTTACTTACCAGCAACAAGCCGCACTGTCCGACGCGTTCTTCGCCGGTAAACTCAATGAGACTGAGGCGGCTTCGCTGCTGGAAACATACGGCGTGAGTTATCTGGTCATTCCCGCCGATAGCCCGGGCCTCCGATACCTGGGATCTAGGATTCCCACGGAGGTTTTGGGCCCTCTTCGCCTGTACCATTTCCCCGAGCGCTTGATGAAGCCATATCCGGGTCTCGCGGCGGCCCGGAAGATCCGGCTTGCCGGTTCCCCCGCAGGCGCGGCGCTGGAGGCGAAGGACATCGACGATAGGGAGAGGCAGTAAGGCACGGCAAATTTGTTCTCAATGGGCGAAACCCCGGGCGCTGGAATTTTGAGTCATTCGCAAGTAGTCGAAGACGAGACGGTTCCGGAACGTGAGTTT
>JAWXCM010000198.1:0-18289 GCA_034408745.1 Bryobacteraceae bacterium | reverse complement strand
CGGGTGACCCGATACCAACGCCTTTTGGTCAGTCATTCCCAACAGTATCAACTACTTCAAACCACGAACCCGGAATCAACTGCCGTTTTTAGGTTCAAGGACGGGACCACCCTGCGCTTCCGCTTGCCACGCGAAGCCAAAGGCACTTTCGATCTCGCTAATACCCGGCTCAAGATGGTGACATAGGCAGGGTCCGCTCCAGCCATCACCTGTGCTCCGCAGAAACTCCGCCGGGAGTCTTGACCAGTGGCTCGTAACTGTGGCCCCCGGCACTACGGTCCGACATCCGATAATGTGGAGGGGAAGGAGGTGGACACAAATGACCATTGAAATTGACAGACCCGAGGTTGAGGCTCTGATTCAGCAACGCCTTCAGCAAGGTGGTTTCAAGGATCCACAGGACGTGATCCTTCACGCACTCCATGCGTCCGAACCATCGCGGCCAACGAGCGCGGATCTTCTCTCTGCCTTGCGGTCATCGTCTGCCCAGGATGCCGATCAGGCTCCGGCATGACTTAAAGCCTCCTGGACCAGTGCTCGCGAGAGCGGCCTGGAGACTATGACCACCGAAGAGATCGATGCCGAGATCGTGGCCGCCCGGCTGGCGCGGCGTCAGCCCAGGCCATAGGGCCAACGGCGCATGATCAGGGTTGTTCTCGACACCAACGTCATTCTGTCCTCACTTCTTCAACCTCTCGGCCCTCCGGCCAAGGTGCTGTATCTGGTGCGTCGTGGATTTCTCAAACTGTGCGTGAGCGGGCCGGTATACGCCGAATATGAGGAAGTCATTCAGCGGCCTCGTTTCCGGCGCGTGGAGGAATCGATTAACCCCATGCTTGAGTTCATCCGGGAAAACGGCCGATGGGTGCGCCCGAAAGAATCGCTTCGCGTGTGTATCGATCCGGATGATGACATCTTTCTGGAATGCGCTCAGGAGGCAGGGGTCCCCTGGCTTGTGACCGGAAACACCCGGGACTTTCCTGCCGTGTGGCAAAGTACCGCGATCATAACCCCCCTCCGGTTTCTCGACAGCCTTTCCGAAGAGGCCGCTCGACAGTAACCGCGTCCCGAAACAGGTCCTTTATGCCACAGTCGTGAGTTGCCGGCGGACTAATGTCCTGAGTTGTTAATCCATTCACAAAGTCACTGAACCTTCCCGAGGATCAGATCGGCATTTGCTGTCCAGGCAAATGGCTTGGGGACCTTATTGTATCGCGTTCGTCGAGGTAGCTGCGGGCGGTGAAGGCACCGCCCGTGCCTCAGGTCAGGGGAAATTCTCTGCTGACGGCCCCGGCACCCGCCGCGTCATCCGCGTGACAGGTGATTTCGGCGATGGCTCCAGCCTGAGCTACAACTTCGGCAATGGAAGCGAGCTCGACAGCGGCCGCTACCGCTTCGTCTTCAGGGTTCGGGGCACACCCGGCCATTCCGTCGAGTTTGAACTGGGCGACGACTGGTGCCTGGTTTCCAAAGAGGCCCGGATTCCGCTGACCGGGCAATGCCAAGGGCACTTTCAACCTCGCCAATACGGCTCAAAATGGTGACATAGGAAAGATCTACTCGTGTGTTAAGACATCTTCGATCCCCGGCGCAATCAACCCGGCAACCTCATTCAAACCACTGCTGTCCAAGACGTTCGTAGTCGAATAAAGCGGGGTTGAAAACAAACGGCAAAGGGACCCTGGCAAGGTTTCCGCCAAATCAGGTTGGTGGAGACACCTCGCGCCAGTGTTTCGCATGCTGTCCAAAACGTTTCCGATATTGGGGGGCTCTCGAATTCCACCGCTGGCCGAAACGGGTCGTTGAGCCACGTCCACAGTTCCCGATAGACGAACAGTTGTTGCCGCAGCAGAGCGATCAGGTTGGAGAGTCCCCGGGCAAAGGTGCTGCGCAGTTGCAGGTAGCGCACTACCAGCATCGCAATCAGCGCCGTCCAGATCTGTGTCTGGACGGCGTTCTCGCTGGTACCGATAAAGCTTTTGATGCGTAGTCCCTGCTTGATCGCTTTGAAAAACAACTCGATTTGCCAGCGTTCCTTGTAGATCGCGGCAATGGTGGAAGCCGCCAGTTTCATATCGTTGGTGACGAAGACCAGGTTCGGTTTTCCTTCCACCGCGATTTCAATCCGGCGTAACCGCGTGGGCGACTCCAGGTTCTCCTCGCTGCAAAGCGTCACTTCCTCATCCCGCAGGATCGTACCTGCGTGCAGCGCCGGCACCTCACGAACGCTCTGGATGATGTAGCCGGTGCAGTCCTTCAGCCTCGTCACGAACCTCACCCGTTTCGCCGTCAACCACCGCCACCAGGCGTGATCTTCGTAGGCGCGATCCATCACCAGCATGGTCCCCGGCGCGAACTCCATCTGCCTGGCCACCGTCACATCCGCCTTTTTGCCGTCGGTGATCACCGCGAACCGCGGCAAGAAGGTCGCATTGTCCAACACCAGGTGCGGTTTCACCGCGCCCTTGGTTCTGGTGTAAGTGGCCCATTCGAACGTCGACAGGCATACCGGAATCACCGTCGAATCCAAGCTCACCAGCGGGTGATTGAACCGAAACTTCTTCTTCTTTGCCCTGGCCTCGACCTGGCACAACCCCACCATGCCTTCAAATACCGTCTTGTACACTTGCCACGGACGGTGTTCATTGGCGTAGGCCAGCGACGATCGCTTCGGTGCCTCCTCGACCCCAAGATGCTTTAGCTTTCCTTCACTGGCTGCCAAACCTCCGACGATCTCCCGCAACCACCGTGCTCCTCCCATCTGACCAAACAGCACGGCGATGAACTGGCTCCAACTCGACACTCCCTTGGCATGCTTCTCTGCTTCGTGCTTCTGCACGGCTTGCGCGAACATCCCTCGTGGGATGAAATTCACGATCTGTCCGAAAATGCTGCATACTCGATTCATGGGTGGGTAATTCCTTTCCAGTCTCGTTTCATCAACTCAACTGTACCTGGTCTTGGCCCACCCAGCCCTTTCGCCTACCCGCTACCACCTCGCGCCGGTGTATTCAGAACGTCCTGGACAGTAGTGTTTTTTGACACACTGCGATTGCGGGATGCCATTGGGACTTCAGACCGTGATATGCTGCAGCCCTGTTTGGGTATTGAGGGGTGAGAACATGCGTGGATTCAGGATTGTTTTCCTTTCCGCCTGCGTCGCCGTCGGGCTGTCGTTTGCCCAGGATGTGCGAGCGCGGCTACAGGGACTCGTGACGGACGCGTCCCAGGCTGTTGTCGCAGGTGCGGAGGTGACACTCAAAAACGAGGGCACCAGTATCACCGCGACGACAAGAACTAATGAAAACGGGCAATACTTGTTCGACTTCGTGGTCGCCGGAGACTACACGGTGACCGTCGAACGACCAGGATTTCGAAAGTATGTCCAGCGGAAGATCCTCGTTCAGAGTCGTGCTGACATCACAGTGGACGCGCGTCTCGACCTTGGCTCTACAACAGAGGCGGTGACTGTGCAGGCCTCGCCCGTGTCCGTGCAATTCAACACATCGTCCATGGGGCTCACCCTCGACAAGAAGATGACCAATGAACTGCCCGTGATCAACCGAAATCCCTTCCTGCTGGCGCAACTGAATCCGGCTGCGGTGATTCGTTCCACCACCGAGCAGAGTCCGTACCACCACTGGGCCTCCACACAGATCGACGTCGGTGGCAACACAAGCACCAAAAACGATGTCGTGGTGGACGGTTCACCCAACATGGCGTCCGAAAAGTCGGCCTACACTCCGGCGATGGATGCTGTGCAGGAGGTCACTGTTCAGCAGAATGCAGTCGATGCCGAATTTGGCCATTCCGCTGGTGGGGTGATCACGGTGCAGATGAAGTCCGGCACGAACGACTTTCACGGCACGGGCTACTATCTGGGGCGAAATCCCGCCATTAACGCCGTGGCGGATCACATTACCCGCCGCGCAAACCTGACCCGCAATCATATCCTCGGGGGGACCCTGGGTTCGCCGGTGATCAGGAACAAACTATTCAATTTTGTTTCTTATGAAATGTGGCGGAGCCAGGATCCGAGATCGGTCGCGTTCACGCTGCCAACCGAGGCAGAGCGCACCGGTGACTTTTCCCGGTCAGTAAATGCGCGCGGCGGCTTGCGCGCCATCTACAACCCGTTCACAACGGTCCTGAATGAGAACGGAACGGCGACGCGCCAACCTTTTCCGGGCAATGCCATTCCGGCCAGTCAGCAGGATCCGGTTGGTCGGCGCGTCATGAACGACATCTGGAAGCCCAACCTTCCGGGTGACGGTTCCGACGCAGTAAACAATTACCGGACAGGCTTTGCGGAACGCGTCAAGTACTGGAACTTTTCAGACCGGGCCGACTGGAGTGCTTCGGACAAGCTGAAGATCTTTGGCCGGTTCTCAATGTTCAAGACGTTTGTCACTCAGGACAACTACGCGAACTCCCGGGCCGTCCAGCCAAACGGCAGTGAACGTCATGCATGGACTTCGGTGATGGACGCGGTATACACCATCAATGCCTCCACGGTGTTCAACGTGCGCGGCGGCTTCAACCGAATTTTCGATTCCTTCGCCGTCGCTGAATCGCAGATCACGCCAGCCGAACTGACAACCATTCTGGGGAGCGAATGGCACACACCTTATAGCAAAGATGCTCCGGCGCTCTATTATCCGGGCTTCACGATTCGCAGAGGTCCCTCGGCGACCAATTTGGGGCGAACGGGTTTCTGGTATCAGGATCCGGAAACCTACAACCTTCAGTCTAAGGTTTCCCGGTCGCAGGGACGCCACTACTTCAAGGTCGGTGGCGAGTGGCGATCGCAGCGTGTGGTGGCGGTTCGGCCTCGGCCGGTGTCGTTCGATGTTCGTCCCGAGCACACCGCTTCGACGTTCCTGAATCCCGACCTCAACCTGAGCGGTGATGCCTGGGCAACACTTCTGGTTGGGGCGCTTGACAACAACACCCTGATTCAGAGCCTGCCAACGCAGCTTCACCGCAATGAGTTTTACGGCCTGTATTTCCACGACGACATCAAAGTGACGCAGCGCCTGACAATCAACGTCGGCCTGCGGTACGAGTACGAATCTCCTATGGTTGATCCGCGGGACCGGTTATCTCGGTACCTCGATCTTTCTTCTCCGATTCCGGAGTTCCAGGGCGCAAACGCACCGGTACTGCCGGCCGCTGCCGCCGCCCTGAGAACAGGCGGTCCAATATACAACGGGGCGTGGGTTTTTACTGATTCGGAGAATCGCGGTTCGTGGAATGCGCAGAAGTTGCTGCTCATGCCGCGTGCGGGTCTTGCCTACCGGCTGAACAATCTGACAGCACTTCGGTTTGGTTACGCCAGGTATCTGGTGCCCTCCACGTTAACCGACGGGCTCGACATCCTGGGAAGCGTTTTCTATCCCGGTTTTGAGGCCACCTCGCGTGGCTTGCCTCTGCTGACCGGCGTGCCGCAATCCACGCTGAGCAACCCGTTTCCTGGCGGACTCGTGCCGGTAAGTGGTAAAACATTTGGGCGTTACACAGATCTGGGTGGCGCGCCGATCTTCTACAATCAGGACTTTCGGGTCGGTGTGAATGACCGCTTCAACTTCAGCGTTCAGCGAGCACTTCCCGGACAGTTAGTCCTGGATGCGACATACTTCCGCAACTTCGGACGGAACGCGCCCGTGACACGCAACCTCAACCAGGTCGACCCACGGATCGGCTACACCAGGGGGGCCGCCACAGCAGCGAACGTTCCAAATCCGTTCTTCAACAGACTGTCCGCCGACAAAATGCCGGGACAGTTACGGACACAGGCGAACGTCCCTGTTACGCAACTCCTCCGCCAATACCCGCAGTACGGAGACATTCAACAGCGGCTCACGGGCCAGGCCCGCAATCGCTACGAAGCGCTGCAAATGTCTCTGCAGCGGCCGTTTGTAAACGGATTCAACCTGGTGCTGGGATACAACTACAACCGGGAGCGCAACCAGGAATACTACGATGAGCAGGATAATTTCCTCGACAATCTTACATCTTTCCGGGCCGTAAACCCGCGGCACCGTCTGACGGGTGCGGCGATTTACCAACTGCCATTCGGTAAAGGACGCACCTATATGTCCGGCGCGAATCGTGTGGTTGACGGACTGTTTGGAGGATGGTCCCTCAGCGGCCTGTTCTCCTTCAACACGGGACAGTATCTGCGGTTCGGCGGCCTGCTGGTGGATGGTGATCCTGCGCTCGACAGTCCAACGAAGGGCCGGATGTTCGATACCTCAAAATTTCAGCGGTTGCCTGCCTTTACCCGCCGAACGAACCCGCTTCAATATGACGGAGTGAAGGGCATGCGCTTCAAGAACGTGGATCTTACGCTCGCGAAATCATTTGCGCTTACGGAACACATCCGGTTCGAACTTCGCATGGAGAGCTACAACGCGTTTAACAATTTCAATGGCGATTTGCCGAGCACCAACTTTGGCACCTCGGCCTTTGGTACGGTGAATGCGCAGATGCCAGGTTATCTCGGGCGGCAATTTCAGTACAGCGGCCGCTTCACTTGGTAATTGCACTACTTCTGCTCGCGGCAGAGGAGTTCGCAGGAACGGCAGCCTGTGCCGCGTGTCATCAGTCAATCGCCGCCACACAAAGCCGCACGATGCATGCGCGTGCTCTGGCGCGAACATCGGATAACCGATGGGCGTTCGGTGCTGGTGCACAGGCGGTGACGTACGTTTCCAGTCGCGATGAGGACAGCTATCTGGAGCACGGACTCTCCTGGTACAGAAAGTCCGGAACCACTGCGTTGACGCCGGGTCATACGGATGCGCGCGGCGTGGCGTATCGGACATTCGGACCGGATGCGGAGGTTTTGCGGTGCTTTCGGTGCCACTCCACAGGTACGCTGGCGCTGACTGAGACACGATCAGTTAAACCATCGGAACCCGGGGTGCATTGCGAAGCCTGCCACGGGCCTGGCGCCATTCATGCCGCTAAACCAGAACGTGCAAGCATTCGGAACCCGAAGGACCTTACGGCAGCTGGTATTAACGATCTATGCGGCCAGTGTCACCGCATGCCCACTACTTCCGGTGCGATCACGAATTTCGAAAACCCGTGGAACGTACGGCACCAGCCCGTGTACTTCAGCCAAAGCGCCTGCTTTCTTAAGAGTGGCGGCAAGCTCTCGTGCCTGACATGTCATGCTCCTCATCAGGATACGAAGGTGAACGGCGAGACAGTGTGCGCGCAGTGCCACGCACAACCCCGGCACACGATGAATGTGGCAGGTCAACTGTGCACTTCCTGTCACATGCCAGTAGTCGCTCCGTCACCGAATCTTTCGTTCGTGAACCACTGGATCGGCGTCTATCGACTAACGGGACCGGCTGCGAATCCCCTGCGCCCGGTCAAGCAACGGGCGGGCCGCTGACGCGCGCCCTGTCTGCTGCAGCAGGTCCGCGAGGTTCTCCAGCGCATTTGCTGTCTCAGGCGCATCAGAGCCCCAGGCCTTCACCGAAATGACCAGAGCACGCCGGAACAGCTTCTCCGCCGCGGCGACATTCCCTTTGATCGCGGCTGCGGTTCCAAGTACTCCGCATGCGGCGCCGACACGAGCGTCCATGGCGCCCGACCGGTTTTCGAAACTCCGCAGTGCTGCCGATGCGAGTTGCGCTGCTTCCGCCTCACCTCTGGCTATCAGCAGCAGCGAGAGATTCAGCCTCGTTGTCGCAAGGTCAGGATCAAGTGGGGTGAGCGCCTTCGCCCGGATTGCAAGAGTCTTCCTGTACATCTTTTCGGCCAGCAGGACGTTGCTTTCCTCGAGCTTCACAGCCCAGTTGTGCAGCGCTGTGGCATCCGCAAGGCTGTCTGCAAGCTCCAGTGCGGCCGAGACATACGGCTCGGCTCGCGTGTATTCACCACGTTTTGTGAGATACAGCGCCAGATCGCGAGCGCTCTCGCGCGTCTTCAGTGCTGACTCGCCCAGCGCCTGCTCCCGTTGTTGGAGCGCCTGGCGGTACAGAAGCTCGAAGTCTGGCTGCTGCGCCGCAAGCGCCGCGGCGATGGCAATCAATGCGATCCCGGCCATCCTTCGCTCACCTTTCCACTCAGACTCCGGAGGAAGGCTGCCAGTGCTCGCTTTTCTCCGGCGGTGAGATGTAATTCCTGAATCTCGGGGTCCAGAAACGAGTTCGGATGACCACCCTTGTCGTAATATTCGATGACATCCTCAAGGGCTGGCAGACTACCGTTGTGCATGTAGGGCGCCGTCGCAGCCACTTGCCGAAGCCCAGGAGTTTTGAACGAACCGCGGTCTTTCTCTAAACCCGACACGGCAATGCGACCGGTATCCATCCATCCGCCCTCTCTGAAGCCGACGCCGGTGTTGTGGAACTGTTCGTCCGTCAGATTTGTCCCAGGGTGGCAGGCTACACAGTTCGCTTTCCCACGAAACAGCGCTAGTCCGAGCCGTTGTTCCTGAGTAAGGGCATTGCGGTCGCCCGCAAGATATGCGTCGTATGGCGAGTCTCCGGAGAGAATGGAGCGAACATAACTCGCTAACGCATTCGCGACGTCCTGTACCTCGGGGTTGCGGCCGAACACCTGGGTCATTTTAGCTCTCAGATCCGCATCGCCGTTTACGCGAGGCACAATATCCCTTAAAAGAAGGTCCATTTCCAGTGGATTCATTATCGGCTGCAGTACCTGCTCTTCGAGCGTTGCCGCGCGTCCATCCCAGAAGAACGCTTTTCCCCATGCGCGGTTCAGGATGGGAGGCGTCCTGCGCGGGCCTTTCCGGCCCCGCACGCCGATGGCTGTGCTCCGTCCGTCGGTGAACGAACGCTCCGGTAAATGACAACTCGCACAAGAGAGAGACCCATCGCTCGACAGACCTCTGTAAAAGAACAGTGCGCGTCCCACCTCCACACTCTCGCGCCTGAGTGGGTTTGAGGCGGGAACGGGCACATACGTATCCAGTCCGCGGGGGACGGGTAGTGTCTCAGCGAATAACGTAAATGCGCAGCTAAGGGCGGCGGTCCACCGGCTGAAATGCATGCTCCATCACCCACACTTCCGAACGCATTCCACCCACGCCAATCGCGATAGTCTCCCTGTCGGGATGAATGCTGAACGGTCCACCATCATAACCCTTCCAGAAGAGCTTCCGCACTCCGGACGAGTTTAGCAGCAAGGGCGTGGCTCGTGTACCCGCGAGCAGACCATCGCCCTTCCACTCCAGCCAGGTGACACCTTCAATCGCCCATTCCGATGTTCCGGCGTACACCCGCGATTTGGTTGCGCGGGCAACAGTTCCCGAAGCCCGCGCCACGGCAAGCGCAATCGCTTCATCTGCACGAATCACGTGCCCGTCTTTGGCATAATCCCCGCCCAAACCAGCAGGATCCGGGCTCGACGTGAGTGCCTCAGTACGGACTGAGCCATCTCGCACGCGGATCCGGAACAGGCCCGCACGACCCTTGCCGTCGCTGCCTGATGCCAGCAGCCATTCATTATCGGGAGACCATCTGATTGAGGCAATTGTTGCCAGTTTCACCGGCAGATCACGCTCATTACCGGATTTCATGTCGTGCACGACAACGACTCTTGCCGGTGTGCTGAAGTTCTCCGGGCCTCTGATGGACAGGTAAGCCAGCCTTGTGCCGTCGCCGGACCAGGCCGGCGCGGAGTTGCGGCCTGGTGTACGGGTGGAAAGCGTGACAGGCTCATGGTCGCCCTGGATCAGGGCGATTTCCGCAGTTCTGATGCGAAGGCCGAAAATCAGATCTCCTTTGGCCGTAACTCCCATCGGTACAAACTGACCCATATTTCGCCGGATACACCTTGGTTCGCCCAGAGCTTTGCCATCTTCGATGCGGATGGCCCAGGCGTCCATGGTGCCGCCGCGGTCACTGCCAAACAGGATCTCCTTGCCGTCCGGTGACCATACGGGGAACAGATCGTCAGAAGGTCCATCGACGACCCTTGACTCCTGCGAGCCATCGACAGCCAGAATGTAGATATCCCGGGGTCCTGGCCTGTCATCTGCAAACGAGTCATACACGATCCAGCGCCCGTCCGGTGAGAGTTGCATGCGCTTCGGATAGACCCAGTTGAGCGAGCGCAGGATCCGCACAGATCCTGATTGCGCATCGACGAGGGCAATCTGGCTGATGTTGTCTTTGCGGAAGAAGAGGGTGAGTATTTGCTTGCCATCCGGCGTCCACGACGTAGGTTGTACAAAGCCGGACTCCTCATTCCGAAACAGCACACGTTCACCGTCGCCGTTGACGGCCACCACCCGAAGCTCATAAAAGCCGGCGTCATTAAACCAGGCAACGGCCACCTGCGATGCGTCCGGCGAAGGCACACTGAACCAGGCGAACTGCTTCGTCTGGCCAACGCCCTTGTTGGTCAGCCGCCGCATGCTGCCGGTGCCCACTTCGAGCAGCGCGAGATCACCCGAGGTTGGATCGACGGATGTGAGGAAGCGGCCGTCGCGAGTCGGCGCTCCCTGGATCGACGCGCCCGGAGCATTCCAGATCGGCCGGACGGGATCTTCCGCCCAGACCACGGTGTACATCACCAACACCGTTGAGATGAGCACGCGCGTGGTCGTCATGTCCAAAGAGTGTACATTCAGGACGCCCGTGGCTGGGGTCATACCTGACGAACGGCATTTCCCGCTGAATGGCATACCGCAACCGTTCTGCCGCTATCGGCAGAATTTCCGAGGTACCGGACGGCGGACAGGATCATCACCGCGATCCTTGCCCGGAACGCGTCGATGGCATGCTCCGGCTCGTCGAACTGCTTCAGTTGCGCAAAGACCCAGTCGAACGACGCCAGCAGCTTTTTCAGCTGATCGAGAACCTTAGCCGTTGCTTTCGACACGAAGCCTTCCTGCCAGCACGTCGATAACTGAGTCGAACGACCAGGCTTCGCGAAGCACGCTGGCGGGCAGCGAGGCGTCCTCGGTGACCTGCCGGCCCCGCCAGCCCGCAAGGCGGTGGGCACTGCTTGTCCGGCAGACCGCGACGAGTCCGGCGTTGACCTTTTGCTCCACCTGATCGGCCACATTGCCCCAGGTATCGAGGTATTCGGGGAGCGGCCGGACATCGACTGCCCGGAAGAATTCCTCCAGAATCCAGACGGCTTTGCATTCAAACGGACGATGAAGAAACAGGTGCTGCCGCCGGCGTCCGGCGGTTGCCGGTACATCTCCCTGATTAATTGCAGCAATTTTCCACCGTCATAAACGTGCACTATATTCGTTGCATGAGACTAATCTCCACCTTGATCGCTGTGGTGCTGGCTGTCACCACAGTCCGCGCTCAGTCGCCCGCCGCCGCCGCGCCGTGGGTCTCGCTTTTCAATGGCCAGGATTACACCGGCTGGAAACTCGTTGGGCCGACAAATCTCGCCTCGGCCGAAATTGAAGACGGCGCGATGGTGCTGCGGCAACGGACCAACACGGTCGAGCACACGTTCGTCACTTCCACGGAAAAATACGGCGACTTCATTCTCGAACTGGATTTGAAGGACGATCCCGGCTTCAACAGCGGCATTCTGCTGCGGTGCGTGGAGGCACCCGCCGATGCCAAAGTGCGGCTCAACGGCTATCAGGTGAAGGTTGACAATACGACCCGCGCCTGGACGGGCGGGGTGTTCGATGACTTCGGTGATTCGTGGCGCTGGCTGCACGACCTCGCGGACAACGAAGCGGGCCGCGCCGCGTTTAAGCTGGGTGAGTGGGCGCATTTCCGCATCGAATGCATCGGCGATACGATCAAGGTCTGGGTGAACGGAGTCCCCACGTCTCATCTGGTGGACGAAGAATATCGCGCGGGCAGAATCGCGCTCAAGATTCACGCGCTCGGCGACTTGCCCAACGACACGCGTAGTGTGATCCGGTTGAAGAGCATCCGCATCATCACTGAGCAGCCGGAGCGTTACGCTCAAACGATGGAATTGCCGCCGCGCCGTGCACCTGCCGCGCCGGGTAAGTTTGACAAGGCGAAGCCTGCTCGGATCGCGCTGCGATGAAAAAGGCAGCTATCCCGTCCAGGATTTCGCGCGAAGCGGTTGTGGTCTGTCAGGACAACACGCAACCTTGGGTGGGATGGATGTAACGCCTTCTACGGACGTTCTGGTGAAAACGCGCTTTCCATCGAGATTACGCGGATGACGTGGTTGGCCCGCATGCCGGTTCAAGGTTGGCATGCGGGTCTCCATATTTCAGAACATCAGCTTGAGGCCGAGTTGCAGCCGCCTTCCGAAGCTCTGGGGATAGATATCGGTGGATCTTCCGAACTGGCTGCTGCCGACGGTCATGTTCGGATTGTTCCAGTTCATGTTGTTGAATGTGTTGAAGGCATCCATGTGCAGTTGCAGGCGGATGCGCTCCGTGACGCTGAGATCCTTATTCAGCGTTCCGTCAATGTTGAGGAACATCGGCCCGTGGATGTTGGAGTAATACCATGGGTTCGCGCGCCTGGTGAAAGCCGGCAGGATCGAGAATGCCGAAGTGTTGAACCAGCCGCCGGGTCCGGGGCTGGAGACGGTGGGGTCGCCGTTTACTACCATGGCCGGGAAGTTCAACAGAGTGCCAGTGTGCCATGTCGCCACGCCAGCCAGATTCCATCCCCCGACCAGGGAATTCAGTAGCCGCGACGATCCGGACAGGAATGCGCGTCCCTTGCCGACAGGCAGCGCCCACGTGCCGGACGTCACCAGCCGGTGGCGCGGCGTGCCCGAGTCCTGCGCGGTGAAGTTCTTCAGGTAATTATCGACGCCATCGTAAAACGTCTGGTTCGTTTGTACGTGATAGTTGTAACCTGAATTATGCACACGATCGGCGTCCCGAGCGCTGGTCTGGCTCGGCTGATGGCGCCTGTGGTTGAGTAAGTCGGTCCGGTTTTCGCTGACTCCAGCCCTTCCCGAGAGTCTTTCCCGCCAAGCTCTGCGCCGAAGTCACTTGCTTCGTTGCGCTTGCCGCCCGCGCATGAATTCTTATGCACGACGCTCGAAGGACCGGCGGGGATGTTTTTCAGCGCAATGCCGGCAGCATCACCGGCGCGTAGCCCTGCGCGCGTGGCGTAATCCGGCGCAGCCGATCCATCAACCTGTTGAACACACCTTTCTCCTCGTAGTGGTCGCCATAGCTCACTCCAGTGCGGCCTGCGTGGCGCCAGATCTTCGCCGCCACGAACAGGAAGCGGAGCCGCGAGGTCGCCAGAGTCGTGTGCCGCAGTTCGGCGGCGTCCGCCTGTGGCTCGCGATTGAACAGCATCAGCCAGCAGTTCAGGTTGTAGGCCAGCATGGCCATCTGGAAGTGATTACCGTTCACGTCAAAGCGGCCCGAAGGATGCGCCGCCAGCCCGGCATCGTTGTTCGCCTCTTTGATCAGGTTTTCCGCGCTGCCGCGCTGGCCATAAAACCAGACTACCAAGTCGATCGGATCGCGCATGCTGGTCACGAAGACCCGATATTTGTACTGGCTGCTTTCGAACAACTGGTATTGCTCAGCTTCCTCCGCTTCCGGTTCCTCGCGCTCTTTCTGGCTGCGCAGGGCCACGAACCGGTAGGGCTTGCTCCATCCGTCCGGCTGGTAATAGAATTCGCACTCCGCGTCGGCATCCGTGTTGGGCGACGGCTTCCACTCGGCGCGGCGCAGTTGCTCGACCAGTCGGGATGTCTTACGGGCACAGATCTCAAACTGGGCGTGGAATTCCTCATAAGCCTCGACCGCCTCCCAGCAGTAGAAACCCGAATCGACCCGGCCGAAAATCCGCTTCACACCCCGCGGCAGGGCCGCATACACGCTCCGCAGGTGATCGCCGATCTGTTTGCCGGTCGGACGGTCGCCATTACGCAACCCGCCCCAGACGTATTCTCGCGTCTCGGCGATAAACGTCAGCATCGGCTGATAACTCTTCTTGCCTTTGTTCTTCGGGTTGTAGCTCTTACGTCCGCCCATCTGTTTTCCGTACAGGGTGTGAACGGTAGTGTCGGTGTCGATGGTGACGACCTCCAACTTCACGTTGGCCGCCTCCCAGACCCGTTCCCGCAGAGCCCGCATGATGGTCAGAATCTGCCTGGCGACACTGCCATGCAGCGCGTTCACGAATCTCCAGAAAGTGGATTGCACCGGCAGCTTGCTGACTTTGAGAATACCCGTCAGGATCGGGTCGCGGGCGATGAAGCGCAACTGGTTCAGCCGTGGAAAGCCGATGTAGAGGCCGAGCACGATGCCCAGCACGAACCGGTACGGATCCATGGCACGGGGAATCCGCTTCGAGGTCAGGGTCTGTTCCACCATGGACTGGAACCCGAGTTTCTCCAGCATGGTGATGACCGGCAGCAGCCCACCGTATGGGGTCAGATTCTTACCGGAGAAGTCATAGGGCGTGGAAGCATTGATTTTATTGGGCTCCGGCGCAGCCTCTTCGGAGCCTTGTTTTACGGTGGTTTTGTCGCTATGCTTGTTTTCGTTCGTAACCATTTGGGTGACCTCCTTGGGGTCGGTTCTGCGAAGGGGCTCCTCGCAATTCTCTGTTGTACCCCAATGTTTATGGGGTCCCCAAATGGTTCGCTACGCTTCCGCTCAACGCGAAGGCTCACCGCTGCGCATAGCTCAGGTTAGACGGTTACCGCCCGCTTCTTGAATCTTCTTCTCGCCTGCCTTATTGTCCATTCCTGACGATGCACGATTGAATGACAGTTGCAGCAAAGTGTAATTAAGTCATCGCTGCAAATAGCTACCCTGTCTTCCACCGAGCTTGAGAGCCACTGAACATGGTGGGCCTCAAGGCAAGCACGTGATGGCGCTGCAGCGCAGACCAGCGGAGCATGAAATTCGCATACCTGGCAGGTGTAGTTGTCAAACAACTTGCGCTCTTCTGCGACCCTAGTGTTACGTATCCACTGCTCCCGCTGCAGGTGTTTCTTGAGCTCCTCCGTGGTACTAGATTCCTCCTCATTAGCTGTTGGAAGCAGTCCGACAGCAGCTCGCAACATGCCTGTCAGAGCGTCTGCAACTCGTCCAAGCAAAGGTGGGTGGATGCGCCCCGCTGTTATCTGCTTCATGACCTTTGCGTCCGAGAAAACTCCATGGAAAAACCAAGGCTCGTAGGCCTCTGCAATGGGACGTTCCAATGACGTTGCCGGCAGTGTATTTACCAGCCGACTGTACTGCCGGTATTCTTCGGTGTCGCTGTAAGTGAGTCGCACTGCTGGCCGGACCGACGGCTTCCGCGAGGAACTCAACTTTACTGCCAAGTCAGAATCTCTGGTAGCGAGTCCGCACCAGAGACGCAGGTCATGCGTCCACATGTCGAGCCACAACTCGACCCCGGTATTTCGGCGTCCTTTAAGTTTTCCAATCTTAATGACGTGACCATCCGTGTTGGTGCGGTGCACATGCTGGCGAGGGAGTACCCGCAGTCCGGGCTCGCCAGCGATGATCGTCGTGAGGTCATTCGCGAATTGCTTTAACCACGCTCGTTTCGTCATGTTCGTCGGCCATCGTAGCTGATTTTGCGCCGTAGCGGAACGTGTCAACGAGTTTGAGACAGTTCAGGGGAGAATTTACGGAGTATTAGACTCCGGTTCAGGTGGTTTGTTGATCCAGACGTGTTGAGGCGCCGGACAAGACGAAGGCGGTTTTTTGACAAAGCGTTCGGGGTGCAGGGCATAGGCCCTGTCGAGCACGGTCTGCCTGAGTGCGATGACGGTTGTGGCCTCTCCATGATGGAGCATTGACGGGGTCAGCATACTGATTCCGGAGTGGCGGTGGCTCTCGTTGTACCAGAGGATGAATTCTTTGACATGGGAGCGGGCGTCGTGAATGGAAGCAAATCTGTCAGGGAAGGTGGGCCGGTACTTGAGAGCTTGAACTGGCTTTCCGAGTAGGGATTGTCGTTTGACACGTGAGGTCGGCTGTGGGTTTGGTAACGCCCAGATCGCTGAGCAGAAATGCGACGGGCTTTGATGTCATCGAGGAACCGTTGTCAGCATGGACGGTAAGTTGATCACGACCGATCTCCTGCTTGCCGCATGAGCTGTCAATCAGTTTGGTGGCGAGCACCGAACTCTCGCGGTAAGCGACCATCCAGCCAACGACGTAGCGGCTGAAAACGTCGAGGATGACATAGAGGTAGAAGTAGGTCCATTTGGCAGGACCGAGGAGTTTGGTGATGTCCCAGCTCCAGAGCTGATTTGGAGCCGATGCGGAGAGCTGGGGCTTTTGGTAAGCGGGATGAACGAGTTGATCTCTTCGTTCCCTTGTCTGTCCCTGCTGGGCGAGCAGGCGGTACATGGTCCTGGCAGAGCAATGATAAAGGCCTTCATCAAGCAGAGTGGCGCAGACTTCGGCGGGAGCCTGATCACGAAAACGCTCACTGTGCAGGTGAGCGAGTACGGTTTCCCGCTCGGAAGATTCGAGGGCGCGTGCTGGTTTGGGACGCGCGGGATTGGGTCCGTGAACCGGGGGCCTGTTGTTGCGGTAGAAGGAGGCGCGCGGGAGACCGAGAGCGGCGCAGGCGGGAGCTGTTCCCACCTCGGCCGCAAGTTCGATTGCACCCGCCATCAGAGCAGATCCTCTGCCGTTGGGGAGGCCAGCGCGATTCCCAGCAGCGAGGCTACTTTTTTTTTGGACGTCGATAATGATCTCTGCTTTGCGCAGACGTTCGGTGAGGCGCTCGTTGTCGCGGAGCAACTGCTGAACGCGTTTGAAGGATGGATCATCAACGGGTTTGGGGCCGCGTTTGCGCGGGGTGAGACCCTGGGTGATGCCCGCCAGGCGTTCCTGACGCCAGTGGGTCAGATGGGATGAATACAGGCCTTCACGACGGAGAAGCGCTCCGATGTCTCCGGGTTCTTTCACCCGGTCGGCCTCGGCCAGGACCTTCTGTTTGTAGGCGGCGGGAAAAGTCCGCCGTTTGGCGCGCGGAGTCACCTCCGGGTCGGGGCGCCGCGCAGCGGCGCCGACGGTGGTGGAGGCTTCACTGCGCTCGTGCTCGCCAGGCTCGCCCTCGCTTCGTTTCGCCTCCACCACCGTCAATGGAATACCGTTCAGATGCTGCTTGTTCATGTAGGTTCTCGTTCCCGCCCTGCTCACTAATCAGGAACCAAAGAACTGTCTCACTCATGTTGTCACAGAGGGTAGCGCCGAACCAGCCTTTGCGACTGATGGGCTGTGCTTACTTCTGCTCACTGGATTCCCTTTCCTTCGTCTCGAATCGTAAGTCGTCCCATCGAAAGTGTCGCGCATTCGTGTCGCGCGAGCCGTCCGTCTTCAGCGACACTTCCGAGAGGACACTAACGACTTGTCGGTACTGATTCGGCTATCTTTCCGCAATCGACGTTCTGCGGGTGGGACCCGGATTCGCGGCGACGAGCCAATACTCCAGTCGGATGCGACGCCGTCGTTACTCCGTAAAGAACACGCGACGCAGTTCCGATTCCGCGATGAATCGGCAAGCCTGCCGGAACACCGCGTGAAGAGTGCCTCGGTCAACTTCATGGTGGTTTGGAATCGTTAGCGTTTGGTGCTGGCCGTCGTCGAGAATGCGGCGAACCTTCACATGGCTGCCACGCTGCGAGAGAGGTCGGAAGCCGAAATCACCGAGGAGCGCGATCACCTCGCTTCCGGACAGCGTTCGCAACTTCGGCATCAGGCGACGGCTTCCAACTCCATGGTCGCGAGAATAGTGGGGTTGCTCGCAATTCCGAGCGCCGCCAGATCCTCGCCTTCGAGATGAAGCCCGATTGCCTCCCGGATGTTCACGGCCAGTTCATCGAGGCTGGGCGCCTGCGTGACCACCGGCAGATCAAGACATTCAGCCACGAACTGACGTTCGCCTTTGCTGATTCGCACCTGAATTGTCCTCTTCATATGGTTGCCACCCCCTTCAGTATGCATCAGCGCCGGTGCGTTTACTTCGGCGCCTCGACGATGCCGCGGCTGCCCCTCGCACCACGCCGCACCCGGCGTATGTCCGGTGGAGCTTGAGGAGTCGGGCGCCGATGACGAACGGGTAGAGGGGGCGGTCTCGGAAGGAGTTCTGCTCGTTGGCTGTTGCCGAGCATGAAGGAGTTGCGGCCGTTGGGGTGCGGCAGGAGGTCGTCGAAGGTCCAGGGCTGGGGTGTGGTCCAGGAGCGGCCTCCGTCGGAGGACCAGCAGGCCCATTTGTGGGCGGGGAGTTGGGGGCGTTTGTCATTGGATCCGCGGAGGATGGCGAGGATGCGCCCGTCGCGCAGGACGGCGAGGGTTGGTTCGTCCCATCCGCGCGTGGACTTTGCGGGGTCGCCG
>JAWXCM010000197.1:0-12036 GCA_034408745.1 Bryobacteraceae bacterium | reverse complement strand
GTCGATGCGTCACCTGCTATGAGCACGTGCGCTGGGAAGTGGAGCGGGCCGGCGGAACGTGGAGCGAACTGCAGGCGGTGCGCGATGGCCGCATTGTGACGGCGCAGACGTGGCAGTCGCACCCGGAGTTTTACCGGGCAGTGTTTGAGTGCCTGACTGAGTCCTCGCATGTCGCCGCTGGACGCTGAGATCGCGGCGTGGCTGGTGGAGCAGGACGCGCTGCCGCCTCGCAGTTCGCTAACCATTGAGGAGACTCGGGAGCGCATGCGCGGGATGGCGGCGGGCTCGCATCCACAGATGGAGCGCGTGGAGAACGTGGACGCAGGCGGAGTCGCGGCCCGGCAATACTGGCCGGCGGCCCGGCAATACTGGCCGAAGGATGACGCGTCGCTGCCGCTGCTGGTGTTCTTTCACGGAGGCCGGTTCATCAGCGGGGATCTGGAGTCTCACGACGGATTCTGCCGGTGGCTGGCCGATGCGTGCGCCTGCCGCGTGCTTGCTGTCGATTACCGGCTGGCACCGGAGCATCCCTTTCCGGCGGCGGCGGAAGATGCTGCCGCGGCGACTCGCTGGGCACTGACGCAGTCGAGCGCGGTGGGAGTGGCGGGGGACAGCGCGGGTGGGAATCTGGCGGCTGTCGCAGCACTGGAGATCGCCGGACTGCGGTGTCAGCTTCTGATTTATCCCATGCTGGACGCTACGCGGTCGGCGCCATCGCATGCTGAGTTTGCCGAGGGTTTTGGGCCCGGGACCGATGACATGGAACGGGGCTGGGCGTTGTATGCGGGCGATGGTCCGCGGGAGTCGCCGCGTATCTCGCCACTGTACTGCGGGGACCTGACGAATCTGCCTTCGACGCTGATCCAGACGGCCGAGTACGACACGCTTCGCGATGAAGGCGAGGTGTATGGGGAGCGGCTTCGAGCGGCCGGCAATTCGGTAATGGTTGTGCGATACGCGGGCTCGGTTCACGGCTTTGTGACCTTGCCGGGGCGGTTTGAACTGGCTCGGCAGGCGATCTCCGATGCCGGGCTGTTCGTGCGTGACAGAATGGCTTTGCCAGCCTGATGCAGCCCTATCTGATCGGAATCGCCGGGCCGTCGTGCTCCGGCAAGAGTGAGGTCTCGCGCCGGCTCGCCCGCATTCTGCGTGCGCCGATTCTCGCCATTGACCATTATTACCGCGACCTGAAGCACCTGTCCCTGGAGGAACGCGTGCGCACGAACTTCGACAGTCCCGATTCGCTGGACAGCGACCTGGTGGCTGCGCATGTGTCGGCGCTGGCATCGGACCAGGCTGTGGATCAGCCCACTTACGATTTCGCGCACCACACTCGTGCCGGGGCCGTCGAGCGGATCCAGCCGGCCGAGTACGTTCTGGTGGAAGGCCTGTTCGCGCTGAGCTGGCCTGAGGTTCGGGAGCAACTGAGTTTTGGTGTGTACATTTTTGCGGATCACGAGACGTGTCTCACTCGCCGCGTGTTTCGCGATGTCCGGGAACGCGGGCGCACGGAGGAATCGGTACGCGCGCAGTATGAGCTGACGGTTCGGCCGATGGCGGATTTGCACGTTGCGCCGACCGTGCAGTATGCGGATCTGGTGCTTGCCGGAATCGCCCCGGTGAAGCAGTCGGTGTACACGATTCTGCTGTACATCGCTGAGCGCCGGGGCGACAGGCAGTATCTGGCCGGCTACTCTCTCTGATACACGCGCACCCAGTCGACTTCGAAGCGTGACGGGAACTCGGTGGCAGACGGGTCTCCGCCGGCATCGCCGCCAATGGCGAGGTTCAGGATCATGTACTCGGGCTGGCGGTATGGGTTGGCGCCGTCCGGGTTCAGCGTCTTGTTCAGATCGGTGTCATTGAGCACCAGATCGTCCACTGAGATGACCATGCGGTTTTCATCCCAGTCGAGGCGCCAGACGTGGAACTTCTCTGCCCAGTCCGGATCCTCAAAGGATGTGACTGGTTTGCGTGTCGTCACGGACTGTGTCCCTTTGGGTCCGGCCCAGATCAGGTTGGCCAGCAGGACACCCTTGTAGTACTCCATGATGTCGACCTCGCCGTTCGCGGGCCAGCGTTTTTCCACGCCCAGCGTCCACCAGGCAGGCCAGATTCCGGCGCGGATGTCGATGCGGCCGCGCATTTCGAAGCGGCCGTATTGCCAGCTGTGCATGCGGCGAGTGGTGAGGCTCGACGAAGTGTACTGGGCGTACTCGCGGTTCTTCTTCCAGTCGGGACTGCCGGCTTCGAAGTTTGGGTTCTTCAGTTGTTCGCGCTTGCCTTCGATGATGAGCAGTCCGTTTTCCACGCGGGCGTTGTCGGGCTGATACCACTGGAGCTCGCGATTGCGGGTGAAGCCGTTTTCGTATGTCCAGAGGGCCGGGTCGGGCCGGCCCTCCTCGTTGAACTCGTCGGACCAGACCAGCTTCCAGCCGTCGTTGGTCTGGGGCAGCGCGGCGGCTGCCAGCATGAGGCCGAGGATCAGAGTGTTTCTCATGGCTAAAAATCCAGACGGAGTCCGAACTGAATGGTTCGGTTGCCGCTGACCGATGTCACCTGGCCGAACTGCGGGCTGGTGATGGTGGTGTTGATGCCGCCGAGCTGATGGCGGTTGAACAGGTTCAGGAACTCACTCCGAATCTGCGCGCGGTACTTCTCATGGATGCGGAAGTTCTTCAGCAAGCCCACGTCCTCACTGATGGTGCCGAAGCCGCGGATGGTAGTGTAGCGCGGAGCCGCGGTTCCCAGTGTGAGAGGCGCGGGGTCAGAGAACAGCGCTTTGTTGAGGTACAGGTTCGACGCCGCGTTCACGTTGGCATAGTTGAAGTCGTCCTTGTTGTAGGACGCGTTGTGCATGTCGCCGGCTGCGATGTTGGGACGCTGACCGCCGTTCCAGCCACTGGGCAGGGGAGAGGAAGCGCCGCCGAATCCAAGTGGTCCGCCGCTGAAGTAATTCATGATGCCCGACACCTGCCAGCCGCCGACCAGCGCGGTGACCCAGGACGGGCTGCTGCCAAGAACGGCTTTGCCGCGGCCGAAGGGCAGCTCATACTGCACCATGCCTTTGAACATGTGGGGATAGTCGAACGGTGCGACAGCCTTCTCCAGCTTGAGGTTGTAGTAGTCGAGCGGGCCGCCGTTATCGCCCGAGAATGACGACAGCGTGTTGCCCATCGACTTGGACCAGACGTAGTTGGCATAGACGCTGAGTCCGTGCCAGGGCTGCTGATCGATGGTGATCTGGAGGGAGTTGTATGTGGTCATTCCGAGGGCGGCGCCATAGCCGCCGAAGGTGGATGTTCCCTGGAGTTGCGGGAACTGGCGCAGCGCTCCGGCGACGGTTCCGCTGAAGCCCGCGTAGGGATAGGCGACGCCATTGGCAGCGGCTTCGGCGGGGTTGCGCACGTTGGTGGTGAGAGTGCGTCCGTACTTCTCGACGGCGGACCAGGGGATCTGGTTGTACCGGGTTAGTGCTGCGTTCTTAATGCCGGTCGACTTGTTGCCGATGTAGCCGAGGTCGAGGAGCAAGCGATTGGTGAGGCGGCGCTGGATGTTGACGTTCCATTGTTGCGTGTAGGACGCGTTGCCGTATGTGGGGTCAACCATTGATACGCCGATGCTGCTGGCTGCCGACGGATTAAAGGCAGGCTCCACGCGGCGGTCGAGCGGGAGACCGGCGTCCCAGTTGAAGATACCGCGCCAGGGGTCCGTGCTGGCGGCTGCCAGATTGTAGCTGGCCTGCCAGGGGAACGCGCTGGCGCCTGGAGTGGTTCCGTAGTCGTTGAAGATGTCGCCTTCGTAGAAGATGCCGTACGCGCCTCGAACGGTCCAGTCCTTCATCGGCTGCCATGCCAGACCAATGCGTGGGCTGAAGGCCTTGTAGTTCTTCTCGCCGAAGTAGTTTTTCCCGGTGCATGCGGCACAGGAGCCTGCGAAATCGTAGGCGCCCTTCATGCCGCTGACCGGATCGGTTTTGGACATGTTCCATGTGGCCATACGGTCGGCTGCCTCAGTGTAGGGAGGCTGGAATTCCCACCGGAGGCCGAGGTTGAGGGTGAGGCGATCATGCAGCTTCCAGTCGTCCTGCACGAACAGGCCGTAATAGCGGCGTCGGCCGCCGCGTGGAAGCGGTGCGCTGAGTCCGGCGCTGTCGACGATGCCGAGCAGATAGCTGGCGAAGGAGTAGCCGATCTGGCTGCCTGAGAATGTCTCATTCGGGATGGCTGTGCCGCGCGCGGCGAAGTTGAAGCTGCCGCCCTGGGTCGGCCGGCTGTTGAGCTGATTGCGGCGATGATCGATGCCGTATTTGATGAAGTGTTTGCCGGTGGTGAAACTGGCGGTGGCCATGATGCCGGAAGCGCCGTAGACTGACATGTCCTTCTGCGGGTCGCCGGGCGTGACGGGTGTGACGAAGGGACCGCCGCCCCAGTTGATGGTGGGGTAACCCCAGGTGGACAGGTTCTTGATGCCGAGCTCTTTTGCTCCGTCGATATCGGCGTGCGCACCTACGTTGGGATTCACCATCCGGTTGTAGCTGGCGTTCACGTTGATCAGGAGTCGCGGCGTGATGGTCCAGTCCCAGGCCAGGCGGGCGAGGTGGGATTTCACTTCCTGACGCCGGGCTTTGGAGAGCGGACCACCTTCGGGATCTTCGGTGTCCCACAGGCCCCCGGCGTCCAGCAGGAGACGCGGGCGCACCACGCGCGTGTACGAACCCGAGATGCGGTGCCGGTCGTGGATCACCTGGTCGCCTTTGATGGAGAACTGGTGCTGGTCAAACACGGGCGTGTTGGTGACGGGGAACACGGCGTTGTTCACCAGAGAGAAACGGCCGTCGGGATCCTTGACGGTGGGGAAGTAACGCGGGGCGGCGAGTGCGTTCACGCGCTTTGAAACTTCGCTGAAGCGGCTCTTTGGGACTACGTTGCCGGGGAACATTTCCCCGACCCAGCGGGTGCTGTTGGGGAGCTGACGGAAGCTGTTGGGGTCATAGATGGCGCCCTTCAGCACCTGACGGTCGAGTGCGTCGAGCTGGGGGATGGCTGCACCGAGCAGACGGCTGAAATCCCCGTCGTAGAACTCGGGAAGCGGGACGGTGCGGCTGGGCGCGCCGAAGCCCCCGGTGCGCTCGCGGTAGCGCTCATAGGTGATGTAGAAGAACGTCTTGTTTTTCCCGTTGTAGATCTTCGGCAGCACGACGGGGCCGCCGAAACTTCCGGCGAAGTTCTGCTTGCGATCCATGGGCCGGCCGACTCCGCGGAAGTTGTTGACGAAGCTGTTGGCATTGAATGCTTCATTGCGAAGCGCGCCGTAGCCGCTGCCGTGAAGGTCATTGGCGCCGGACTTCATGATGAAGTTGAAGACGCCGGCCTGCATACGGCCGTACTCGGCGGTCATGCCGCTGGTTTGCACTTTGAATTCCTGCACCGCTTCCTGAGAAACGGAGGATTCACCGAAGTGGCCTGCGCGGTAAGTGCTGACGGAGGCGCCGTCGAGCAGCACTTCTTTTGACGCTGTGGTGGAGCCATTGATGTGGCCCTCCCAGCTGGAGCCTGCCACGCCGGGCGACAGTTTGTAGGCGAAATTCTCTGGCGACCGTGCGCCACTGAAGCTGAGCGGCAGGTCTGTAATGCTGGCGCTGGTAAGCGAGGTGCCGACCTGGGGCGAATCGCTTTGGACGCGCGACACCTCCGCGCTCACTTCGATGGTTTGCTCCTGCGAGCCGATATCGAGCATGGTGTCAAGGCGGAGGACGTCGGACACGCGCAGATCGAGGCCTGACTGCAGGAAGCGCTTGAAGCCGCGGGCCTCGATGACCACTTCGTATGGGCCGTTCGGCAGGTTGGGTACCGTGTACTGACCGGCTGCTGTGGTTTCGGTTCGTGTCATTGCGTTGGTGGCTGTGTTGCGGATGACGACTTTGGCTTCCGGGATCACCGCCCCGGAGGCATCGGCAACAGTTCCTGTGATGGTGCCGCGGTTGAGTTGCGCAACGGCAACTGAGGCGGTCAGTAACAGCAAGAAAATCAGCGAGCGTTTCATTAATTAAGAAATCCCCCGCGGCGACACGGTTCGTGCGCCGAGATGATCCGGACTGAACTCCAGTGACCGGTCGAATGCCTGTCTGGCTTTTTGCGTTTCCTTCTGGCCGAGACGGCCGAGTCCGGCGATGAAGTGCGCCGTGGCCATTCGGGTTCTGTACTGCTGCTGCGCTTCAAAGGACGCACCCGGGTCGGGTTTGGGGTCGGGCGAATTGAGCGCCTGCTCCGCCTGTGCCACCAGGTCCTGATATGTGGCGGATGCTTTGTCGGTCTGGCCGAGCTTCTCCATGGCCAGGGCCTGATAGTAGCGTTGCGCCGTCATGGGAGAAAGCCCTCCGCCGAAGCCTCGGCGCGAACCTCCGCCGGTTCTTGCGCCGGAGTTGGTGGCCTGTTCCCACAGTGCTTTCGCCTCGGCGGACTGGCCGAGTCCGGCGAGCGCGGCGGCCTGCCAGTACGACAGTTCTGCGTCTCGTGCGCCGCCGATGAGTCGCTCCGAGGGCAGATTTTCCGGTGGTGTGGATGCGGTCTTGAAATCGGTCAGGGCCTGTTGCCAGCGTCTGGCTTCCAGATGCTTGCGTCCGCGCAGAATGTGCGCGTCGACCCACTGGTCGGCGACGTCGAGAGTGCCGCCTTCCCACACGGCGAAACGACGTCCGGTGAGGAGACGGATTGCGTCGTCATAACGGCCTGCCACGACGAGGAGTGCGATCTCGCGGTTGAGCGCGTCGTCACGCCGGGCTACGATGGCGTGCTGCTGCTCGAGTTTGGCGAGCCGCTTCTCCGGTGCGACTCCGGTGGCTTGATAAAGCTGGTCCAGTTCAAAGAAATGCAGTGGGTATTTACGGTCGAGCGATACGGCTTTTTCCAGGCTCGCGATGGCTTGTGGAAGGGAATTGCCGGATTTTTGATGCGAGCGTGCGATGGCGAGATTGCGATGCACGATGGCGAAAGACGGATCGATGGCGGCCGATGCTTCCCACAGCCCAACGGCCTGGTCAGGCTGCCAGTCGAACAACGCATTGCCGAGATAGTACGGGGCTCGGGCGTCTTTGGGGTTGGCCTGCATGGCGGCGCGAAGGACCGGGATCGCCTCGTTCTGGAAGGGGAATACGTACTCGCTGGAGGCCTTCGCGGCAAGGGCGTAATACTCCGCGGCCCTGGCCTGCTGCCCGGTTTTAGTGGCGAAGTAGCCGAGATAGTAGTACGTCATTGCGTTGCCCGAGGCCGTAAGCAGGACCTGGGTGCCGTCCTTCCACAGGCCCGCGTTCATGTACTCGGCTGCTGTTTCGGCGGCGGTGGCGGGATGCGCGTTGAGGTTGGTGGTGAGGACCTTCAGGTCGGCCGGAGTGTGCGATAAAAGCCAGCGTTCGGCCATGGTATGCACGTCGAGCGGATCTGCTTCGTGGGCCTGCGCGAGTGCTGCAAGAGCATCCTTTGGACGGCCGAGGTTGCGCAGCAGGCCGGCCTTCAGATTCAGGGCGCGGGTGTTGCGGCCGTTGTGCTCGAGCGACTGGCTGACAAGGTCGAGCGCCGATGCGGTGTTGCCGTGCGTGCTCGCAATTTCGGCGAGGGAGAAGTAGGCGGGGGCTCGCCAGGAGAGGTCCCACGTCGACTTGAAGAGATGCTTGTATGCCTCGTCGAGTTGCCCGGCGGCTTTGAGCGTCATGCCGAGGTAGTAGAACGGCTCGGCATCCTTCGGTGTTGTGTATTTTTCGGTGAGGCGGTCGATGGCTTTTCGCAGATGCTTCTCGGCATCCGTATAACGGGCCTGGCGGTATGCCTTGATGCCCATGGCGGTGTTGACGCGAATGTCGCCGGGGTCGCGGCGCAGGGCCTCATCCCAGTACGGCTCGGGGTCGAGACCGGGGTCGTGGAACTGCTCAATGCGCAGGCCGGCGAGGTACAGTTCTTCGCTGGTCTTGAGAGCGGCGGGTGCGGCGTAGGGCTCCACCGGTTTGGGCGCGGGCTGCTTTTCGAGGCGGATTGGGGAGTAGGCGACCAGCTCTTTGCCGGCTACGGAGATGGAGGCGCGAACGTCGTGCGGATCGACTCCTTCGGGCACCTTGATTTCTTTTGTCCAGGGCTTTGCGGGGCTGATGGCTGCGGTCTCCTCAAGCAGGGACTGCGATCCGGCGCGGACTGAGATCTTCGCGGCGGTGTGGGCGGCGGTGGTGTAAAAGCCGACCTTTGCGGAGCCGTCTTTCACGTCGAGATTTACGGCGGCCTCAGACGTGGCGTTTTTCACGCCGGCGATGTCGCGAAACGGGTACCACTTGATGTCGAACGACTTGACGTCATAGGGCTGGAGCCAGCTGTAATCGGGCTGGTTGTCGGAGTATGCGCCGACCATGAGCTCGACGTATGGCCCGTCGCTGTCGGTGAGGATCTTGTCCCACATGTGACCGCGCGCGCCGTTGCCCCAGGTCCACATCTTTTTGCCCGGGACGATGTTGTGGTCAGCGACGCTGATGACTCCGGCTTTCTTGCCGTGGTCGTATCCGGCGAGGAAATCGTCCTGGTAATTCCACGCGAATATGGAGTTCGCGCTTTCGTGGTTTTTGTACCAGCTGACGTCGACGCCCTTGCTGAAGTCACCGCCTCCGTAGCGACCGTTGGCCATGGGCCACTGAATGAATTCGCGCTTGGAGTGGTGCGTGCCGTACTGGGTGCTCGGGGGAAAGATCACCTGATAGTCGTCATTCACGTGCACGGCGACGTTGGCAAAGCAGAGCATGCTGTTCGAGACGGGCGTACGGTTCGCGATGCGAATTTTCGCTTCCATGTACGCCTTGCCGGGGTAGAGTGTGTAGCCGACGGCCCAGCGTGTGCGACTGCGCACCTCGAGCTCCCCGACCCACACGGTCTTGCTGCCGCCAGGCCCGTCTTCGACGCTGTATTGCACGGGAAGGAACGTGCTGGCGCGGTGATGGTGAGGGATATTCCATTCGATTCCGCCCGAAATCCACGCGCCAATCAGGCCAATGAGCGCGGGTTTAATGACGTGCTGGCGATAAAAGAAGTGGTATCCGTTGGTTTTGTCGTAGCCCTCAAAGAGGCGTCCGCCGATTTCCGGCATGATGCCGATTCGCACGTACTCGTTTTCCAGCCACACGACTTTGTACTGCTTGTCCACCTTGTTGTTGGTGAGGCTGTCGTAGAGCGGATAGGGGTAGACGCGGCCCTCGGCGCCCTGCGAGGCCTTCCCGAAGTAGAACATGGGGTTCATTTCCGGCGGTCCTGCCAGGTAGGTTGGGATAGTCTCGTCTTTCACCTGGACTGTTACTGGTTGTGCGGCGAAGGCAGGCAGCGCGAACAGGACGGCTGCGATACATGCATGTGCGGATGCCTTCTGCGGGTACGTCATTGCAGATCTCCCTCAGATGAATTGCGTGGTATTACCGATCCGAAGGCAGGGATCGCGATTGCTGCCGGCCAGAGGAAACGTGGGGCCGTTACCAGGAACAATATCAAAAATGATAGGCTGCTTGCAGGAGTGGCATTTCCACGAATGAAACGCAGGGACTTTTGTACCGTCACTGCAGTCAGCGCTGGTTGCGCGCTGTCGGCCTCCGCACCGGTTCCTGGTGCCTTCCGGAAAACAGGACAGCTTAGGGAAGAATCTGGCGCCTCGCCGCTGCCGGGCGGGAAGTGGTATGCCGCGGACTCGATTGGCGACGGCATGGCCTACGAGTTTCCGGCCGGAGCTCTGGCACCGCTGAAATGCCTGACGGCGGACATGCTGCTGACGGGCAGGGAACTCGCCGTGTTTCAAATCACGCTGCGTGAAGGTGAAGGCGGCCGCGCATTCCAGTTCCGGTTCGGAGGGTTGAACGAGTGCTCCTTCCGAGTTCGGATGGATCTGTCGCTGGTGGATCAGCGGGCGTGGATGGTGGACCGCGAGGGCGCGTTCCTGAAGCCGACATGCGGCGGGGACCGGGTGGATCTGACGAAGGTCGACCGCATGGAGTTTGGTGTGATGCGCAAGGGGCCGAGCGCGGTTCGGTGGTGCATGACGGAGCTGAGTGCCGTGGCGACGATGCCTGAGAAACTCGACAAGCCGCTGTTGCCGAAGGGGCCGCTGCTGGATGAATTCGGGCAGAGCACGTTGATGAACTGGTCCGGTAAGACGAAGTCCGCCGGCGAGTTGAAGGACCGGATTCGAAGCCAGTATGAGAGCGCGTCGAAGCAGCGGTGGCCGGCTTCGTTCACGCGCTGGGGCGGGTGGAAATCGAAGAAGCTGGGCGACGGCACGGGGTTCTTCCGAACCGAGAAGACCGGCAACCGGTGGTGGCTGGTGGATCCAGATGGATACGCGTTCTGGTCGAGCGGGCTGGACTGCGTGCGGGTGGACTGCGAGGCGCGGGTGGACGGCATCGAATCGGCACTGAAGTGGATGCCGGAACTGCCGGAGTTTGCCGATGCGGTGAAGACCGCCCGGAATGGGCGGGCCGGGTCGAAGGCGGTGAATTACCTGGCGGCGAATATGATTCGCGCGCTGGGTCGCGAGGGCTGGCAGGACAAGTGGGCGCAAACGGCGCTCGGCGAGATGAAGAAGCTGCGGTTCAACACGGTGGGGAACTGGAGCGAGTGGGAGTATGCGGCGAAGGCTCGTTTCCCGTATACGCGGCCGATGAGTTTTCGGGGTGCGCGTTCCGGGATGGTGTATCGCGATTTCCCTGATGTTTTCCACCCGGAGTTTGAGCAGGATGCGGCTGATTTTGGGGCGCAGTTGCAGGACACGGCGAAGGATCCGGCGTTTCTTGGCTACTTCCTGATGAATGAGCCGACGTGGGCGTTTTCGAGCGAACTGCCGGCGGCGGGGATGGTTTATAACACCGAATCCTGCGCGACTCGAGGGGAACTGGCGAAGTTCCTCCGGACGCAGTATGACGGAGATGCGGCTCTGGCGGCGGGGTGGAAAACGCCGGGAGCGACGTTTGAGCGGGTGTCGCGAGGCAAGTGGCAGGGCGTGTTGACGCGCGAGGCTCTGGTGGACCTGAAGGCATTCAGTCTGGTGATGGTGGAGCGGTATTTCCAGACTATTTCCGAAGCGTGCCGGAAGGTGGATCCGTACCATCTGAACCTGGGGATGCGATGGCAGGGCGTGCCGCAGGACTGGGCGGTACCGGGCATGAAGTTCTTCGATGTGTTCACGCTGAACTGCTATCAGGAGAAGCTGCCGCTGGCGACGGCGGAGAAGATTGACAAGCTGCTGGATATGCCGGTGATGGTCGGCGAGTGGCATTTCGGGGCGCTGGACGCGGGGCTGCCGGCCTCGGGAATTGGGCACTTGAAGAACCAGGTGGACCGCGCGAAGGCGTGGCGGGTTTATCTGGAGGATGCGGCTGCCGATCCGCATTGCGTGGGTGCGCACTGGTTCACCATCTACGATCAGAGCGCGCTCGGCCGGTACGACGGGGAGAATTACAATATCGGCTTTTTCGATATTTGCAACCGGCCGTATCGGGAGATGGGGCTGGGCGCGGTCGCCAGTCATGAGCGGATGTATGAAGTGGCGGACGGGCGCGTGTCGCCGTTTGCGGATGCTCCGGTCCACTTGCCGAAGTTGTTTTTGTAGTCGCGGCTGATGGGGTTTCAAGCGGCCTCGGCGAGGTTGGGGTACGGCTCCGGGGTGTTTGTACGAAACGAACCCATTTGGGCCTCGGCGGGGAGCGGCTCGGGGAGCTGTTGGTAGCTGGGGGCTGAGGCTTCGGTCTCGGGCGCGGTGACTTCGGCGGCTACGGGCTGGCCGGCGCCTGCGGCGAAGGCAGCGGTATCTTCGGCTGGACGAAACGAAGCCATTTCGTCCGCAAGTTCCTGCTGTTGCTGAAGCACGGCGTTGTCGAGGCGCTCCCTGACGAGGCGGCGGAGCTGTTCCTGGGATCGGTTGTAGTCGAGCCATGCGCTGCGGCGGTAGCGGTCGAGATTTTGCCATGTCAGTTTAAATTCTTTTTTGCCCATGACGATGGCGCAGCCGAGGCGGTCGGCGTCT
>JAWXCM010000196.1:0-28485 GCA_034408745.1 Bryobacteraceae bacterium | reverse complement strand
GGTGGGGGCCGTGGGAGGACAAGATTCGCAAGCTGCCGTTGTCGTCACTGATGGCCCGGTGCACTGCGTCGAAAACGTGTCCGAAGGTGTTCGACATGTTCGGCTCGGCGGAGATCTGGGGGCTGCGGTATGGGCCGGGTTTGACCGGGACGAGTAATCAGGCAGATTTGCGTTTGCCGGCGAATGTTCGGCGGTATTTTGTTGCGTCGACTTCTCATGGCAGCGGGCCGGGCGGGTTCGACACGAGCCTGCCGGGTGTTGGGCTGCCTGCGACGGGGATGACGTGTTCGGGGAACAACTTCGGTGTCGGGATACTGCCTCGCAATCCAATGCCGCAGAATGACACGGAGAGTGCGCTGGTGGTGCATTTTCGCAGCTGGATCATGAAGGGCACGGAGCCCCCGGCGAGCCGTTATCCGCGGATGTCGGATGGCACGCTGGTGGCGAACACGAAGGAGGCGATGGGCTTCCCGACGTTGCCGCAACTGCCGCCGTGGGCGCCTTCGGGTCTGGCGAAACCGCTGTTCGACTATGACTGGGGGCCTGAGTTTCAGGCGGTGGACGGGTCGGGCGTGCCGACGAAAGTGCCGCCGGCGATCAGGGCGGTTGTGCCGTCGATGGTGCCGAAAGTGGATGCCGATGGCAACGAGCTGGGCGGTGTTCCGGTGGTGCTCCGCGATGCTCCTCTGGGCACGTATCTGGGATGGAATATTGTGTCCGGTGGTTTCTACAAGGACAACATGTGCGGGTATACGGGCGGCATGATTCCGTTCGCGCGGACTCGGGCGGAGCGGGAGCGGACGGGGGATCCGCGGTTGTCGCTGGAGGAGCGGTACAGGGATCATGACGGGTATGTGAAGGCGGTCCGTGCGGCTGCGGGTGGCGCGGTTGCCGCTGGATTCCTGCTGCCTGACGATGCGGAGGCTTTGATTGCCGCGGCTGGTGTTAGTAAGGTGCTGGTGCCTTAGCCGGCGGCTTTGCGGAGGACGGGCAGGTCGTTGTTGTCGGGCTGTAACTGCTCGACTACGGCGATGTCGGCGCGGAGCTTCGTAGCCGAACTGGATGGCTTTGGTGTAGTCGTCGCTTGCTTCGGCGAAGCGGAGTTGTTCTTCGCGGGCCATGCCTCGGAAATAATGCGCGCTGGCAAGGAGCGGAGTGTTGGATGGGGACTGCTCGATGGCTTCGGTGAAACGGTAGTCGGCCTGTTCGAATTCGTGTGCGGCCATTGCCTGTTGCGCGGCTTCGGCTGCTTCGTATGGCTCGGGCGGGAAGATCAGGCTCTTGAGGGTGGTGGCTGTGTGTTCCAGCTGCTGTTTGACGGAGTCGGATGTGAGGCGCAGGCGTTGGCCTTTGGCGGCGGCGAGGTCCATGGCGGCGATCAGGGCGGTCATCATTCGGATGGCTTCCGATGGCCAGTCCGGCTGATCGGGCTCGTATCGAATTACGGCGTCGCGGCCGATGTTGGCGGGGACTTTTTCGGTGGCGGGATCGCGGACTACGAGGACTGCCATCTTTCCCATGGCGTGTGCGGCGCCGATTTCATACAGCACGTTGAGGTTCATTTCCGAGACGTCGGCCCAGACTATTCCGGATTTACGGATTAATTCCAGCATGAGTTCTACGTAATCCTCGCTGGAGAGGCCGCCCCATGCGCGGAAGGCTCGGTAACCGGCGGCTTCGAGGGAAGGCCGGTAGAAAGTCCAGAAATACTGTGCGTATGGCGGTTTGAACGGCATGATGACGAAAGCCGTTCGTGGCTCGGAGTCCGTTTGCAGTACGACCTGGCGGAGGTAGTGGAGGGACGGGGAGAGGATTTCGTCGACGTTGTTCGTTTTTATTTCGAAATGTTTCGGATCGAATTCGGGGAGATTGTAGCGGGCTCGGATGTTGTGGATGGCGGAGAGGACGGCGGAGGCAGTGATAGATTCGTTCTCGATGAAACCTGGTGGCGTACTTTCGCGACGGCAGTGGATGGCCGGTCTGGCTGGTGCGAGTTTGGCATGGGGGCAGCAGACGTGTCCGGAGCCGACCGTTGCGTCGACTGGCTTTGGCGGAACGATCAGCCGAACTGTGGCGGATTCGAAGCCGTCTCCGCTGCCTGCGAATCAGGCTCGGGCGGGTAGTCCGAACGTCGTTTATATCGTGCTCGACGACACGGGGTTTGCGGATCTGGGGTGTTATGGGTCGGAGATCGCGACGCCTAATATCAATGCGCTTGCGGCGGCGGGTCTGCTGTATAACAACTTTCATTCGAAGGCGATTTGTTCGCCGACACGCGGGTCGTTGTTGACGGGGCGGAATAATCACGCGATCGGGCTTAAAGAACTGGCGGGCGAGGATGGCGGCTATCCGCATTCGCGCGGCAGGGTGACGCCGGCGGCTGCCACTGTGGCGCAGATCCTCGGGTCGAATGGTTACAGCACGATGGGCGTAGGCAAGTGGCATCTTGTTCCGGGGCGCGACATGAAGGCGTCGGGGGCAAGGACGCACTGGCCGCTGCAGAAGGGCTTCGACCGCTGGTATGGATTTCTGTCGGGCTGGACGGACCAGTACAAGCCTAATCTGGTGGAGGACAACCACGTGGTGGTGCGGCCCGACAAGCCGGATTATCACTTTTCCGTGGACATTACGGAAAAGGCGACTGGCATGGTGTCGGAGCATCTGGCTGCCGACGCGGCGAAGCCTTTCTTTCTGTATGTCGCGTATGGGGCGACGCATGCGCCGGTGCAGGTGCCGAAGGCATATATAGATAACTACGCCTCGACGTACGACATCGGGTGGGATGAGCTTCGTGAGCGCCGGTATAAGAAACAAATTGAGATGGGTGTTATCCCGGCTGGTACGAAATTGCCGCCGAGAAACCCCGGGGACCCGGCGTGGAGCGATGTGCCGGCAGCGGACCGGCGGGTGTTTTCGCGGTTTATGGCGGCGTATGCGGGATTCCTGGAGCATACGGACGAGCAGATCGGTAAGATTGTTTCTCACTTAAAGCAGCGGAATCTTTTCGAGAATACGGCGATATTCCTGATTTCCGACAACGGCGGTGCTCCAGAGGCAGGCACAAAGGGTGGATTCGCGCGGCCCTATGGCGATCCGATGACGGTTGCTCAGATGGCGGAACGGCTCGACGATTTGGGGTCCGCCAAGTCCCAGCCGCTTTACCAGCGGCCGTGGGCGATGGCGTCGGTTGCGCCTTTTAAGTTCTACAAGCTGTGGCCGTATGCGGGCGGGGTGCAGACGCCATGCATCGTGTCGTGGCCGAAGGAGATCCGCAAGCCGGGGCTTCGGAAGCAGTTCATCGACGTGATCGATATCACGCCGACGGTGCTGGACATTGCGCAGGTTCGGGCGCCGGGAGTGTTCGGCGGGGTGTGCCAGATGCCGATGCATGGCAAGTCGATTCGTGCGACCTTCGACAATCCCGACAGTCCCAGCCTCAGGGACAGGCAGTTTTTCGAGCTGTGGGGGAGTCGGGGGATCTGGCATAACGGGTGGAAAGCGGCAGGCATTCACACGCCGGGTTCGGATTTTGCCACCGACCGGTGGGAGCTGTATCACGTGGATGAGGACTTTAGCGAGTCCGTGGACGTGGCGGCGAAGTATCCGGCGAAGCTCGAGGAGTTGAAGAAGTTGTGGTGGGAGGAGGCAGAGAAGAACGGGGCTCTGCCGCTGCTGGAGGCGGGTGGCGGCCGGTCTCGCACTTACGATCAGGCGCTGCCGAAGCGGTAGTTAGTCCGTCCAGGGCAGGGGACCAGCGAATAAGTCTGGTCCTTTCCAGCGGAGTAAGTCGGCTACTTCTGGGCAGCTCTCGGTGTAGCCGTGCTGGCGGCGGGAGAAGTTACGGGCGGCTTTCTTTTCGGTCGGCTCGGTGCCGGCGCCGTAGGGGTCGAGGCGGAAGATTTCACGGCGGGCGGCTTCGAAGGGCAGGTTCTTTTCGAGCTCCGGAGGATCGTTGACGCCTTCGTAGCGGAAGCGTTCCGCGGGCCAGCGGACGGCGGCGCGGTGTAAGTGGAAGCGCTCGCCTTTGAACTTCCAGCCTGCGGCAGTTACTAAGTGGGGCCAGTGGCCGATGAACTCGCGGAAGCGGCACAGGCCGCAGAGGACGTTTAGGAATGAGTCGACCGAAAACTCTTCGGTGGTGGAGCGGTCGCGCACTTCGGGGTATCCGAACCAACCGTGGTGCTCGGCGATGAGCCAGTAGCCCTGGGCTTCGCTGCGCGGTCCTGCAGCGGCGTCGGTCTGGCCTCCGGCGAACAGGAGCAGGGAATCGGGGTCGGCTGCCGCGAGTTCGACGCCGCGGCGCGCGTGCTCGACATAGTATGCCCCTTCGCCTGCCTGGAAGTGTTTCAGGAACCAGCCTTCGTCGGAGTGGAGCCGGTCAAAGCGGTAAGGGACCGCATGGCCGGCTACCAGTACCAGGTTCCTCAAGCGGTGGCTCCGGCTCGCGCGGCGGGGCGGGTCGGGCAGAACTGACGCAGGTAAACCTGCGACTGACGGCATGCGGCGAGGCGGTCTTCAAGCGAGCCTTCGTAGGCGCGGTCCTCGACTTCGACGCAGACAGGGCCGCGATAGCCAGCTGCTGTGAGCGCTGCGAAGAAGCCGCTCCAGTCGACCTGGCCGAGGCCTGGCAGTTTGGGTGCGTGGAACTCCAGCGGTGTGGCGAGGATGCCGACGTCGTTGAGGCGGTCGCGGTCGACGCGCGCGTCTTTGGCGTGGGCGTGCACGAAGCGTGGGGCGAACTCCTTGATGACGCCGACAGGGTCCATGCCCTGCCAGACCAGGTGAGACGGGTCGTAGTTGAGGCCGAAGTTGGGGCTCGGGATTTCTTCGAACATGCGGCGCCAGATTTTCGGGCTGACGGCGAGGTTTTTGCCGCCGGGCCATTCGTCGCTGGTGAAGAGCATGGGGCAGTTTTCGATGCCTACTTTCACGTTGTTGTCTTCGGCGAGGCGAATGATGTCGGGCCAGACCTGTTTGAATTTGGCGAAGTTGGCGTCGAGGCTCTGGGTCCAGTCGCGGCCGATGAAGGTGTTGACCACTCCTACGCCCAGTTTCGCGGCGCCTTCGATCACTTTCCTGATGTGCTCCTGGGCGTTGGTGGCTTCGGCGGCGTCTGGGGACAGCGCGTTGGGGTAGTAACCCAGGCCGCTGATGGTTAGTCCACTTGTGGTGAAGAGATTCTGGATTCGCGCCACTTCGGAGTCGGTTAGGTTGCCTGCGTCTACGTGGGTTACTCCGGCGTAGCGGCGCTCGGCTTTACCTACGGGCCAGCACATAAGTTCTATGCATTCGTAACCGGCGTTTGCGGATTCCTGGATTACTCGCTCTAAGGGGAGCTCGGGTAAGATGGCACTTACTAAGCCTAGCTGGATCATGGTTGTTTCTCCGTGGTTCTGAATGGGCGGACCTGGGGGTCCGCCGCAGGCCTGGGGGCCTGCCCCCCTAATACCCTGTGGGAGCGGGTGCTGAGGTGGTGGATCTGGGGGCGAGGCCTAAGCGGGTGCTCGCATCTTCCAGCATGGCCGCTGTTCTGGTGGCTCCGCAGCGAGTTACTCCGATGGCTCGGACGGCTAGCAGGGTATCTAAGTCTCTTACTCCTCCCGCCGCTTTTACCTGGACGTTGGCGGGGGAGTGTTTGCGCATCAACGTGAGGTCTTCCATGGTCGCGCCGCCGGAGGCGTAGCCGGTGGAGGTTTTGACCCAGTCGACTCCGATTTCGCCGCAGATCTCGCAGAGCCGGATCTTCGCTGCGTCGTCATGATACGCGTTCTCGAAGATGACTTTGATTTTCGCTCCTCCGGCGTGAGTGGCTTCGGTAAGGGCACGGATCTCCGAGGCGACGTAATCCCAGTTTCCGCTGCGGGCCTGGCTGATGTTGATCACCATGTCGAGTTCTGTGCCGCCGTCGCGCAATGCCTGGTCGACCTCAGCGAGTTTGATGGCTGTGGTGTGGCCGCCGTGCGGGAAGCCGATGGTGGTGCTCGGCTGAACCGTGCTGCCTGCGAGCAGGTCGGCGCACTGCTTCAGCGCGTAGGGCATGATGCACACACTGGCGACGTCGTAGAGCAGCGCCACGCGGCATCCTTCCTTCAGTTCCGCTGCTGAGAGGGTCGGATTCAGCAGAGAGTGGTCAATCATTTTCGCTACGTCTGTGTAGTTGTAGTCCATGTGGTTTTCTCTTTGACTTCGGTGGTGGCGGCCCAGGCGATTGCTCCGAGGAGTCCGGCTCCTTCGCCGATGGTGGATCGCGCGACCGTTACATCACTGGGCGGGAACATGCGCACGCGATGCTGTATTTCGGTTCGTATGGGAGCAAGCAGCCGTTCGCCGAGCGCGGACATACCGCCGGTGAGCACGACGCGTTCGACACCGAGCAGGGTGACGGCATTCGCGATGCCCACGCCGAGCCAGCGGGCTGCTCGCGTAATGGCTGCTTCGATTTCCCTGTCGCCCGCATCGGCGGCCTGCGCCATGCGCGTTGGTGTCACGGCCCCGGCGTCTCCGCTGACGAGTTCGTGCAGATGCGGGGCGAGTCCAATGCGCAGGAGTCGCACGCCCTCCGCGGTGAGTGCGGGCCCGCTGGCGACGCTCTCCACGCAGCCGTGGTTTCCGCAGCCGCAGGGCACGCCGTTGGGCACGATGGTCTGGTGGCCGATCTCGCCTGCCGCTCCGAAGCGGCCGAGTCGCAGGCGCCCGTCGAGCACGACTCCTCCGCCGATGCCGGTTCCGACGGTGACCATGATCAGGTCGCTGCCTGGCCGGTCGCCGAAACGGAACTCGCCGAACGCGGCAGCGCGCGCATCGTTAAGCAGCCGTACGGGTGCGCCGGTTGCCGCGTTGAGGATGGCGGCTGCTTCGATGCCCCGCCAGTAGCCGGTGAGGTTGGGGCAGAACAGGACGCGACCTTGCTCGATGTCGCACAGACCGGGCACGCCCATGCAGATGGCTTCGATGGACACACCGGCGTCGCGGCGCAGGGTGTCGATGGTGGCGGCGATGCGCGCAAGGACATCGTCGGGGCCGCGCTCACCTTGTGTCTCGATGGTGCGGTTTGCGACGAGGGTGGTGGAGTGGCCGTCGCCGATGGCAACCGCTGTCTTGGTCCCGCCAAGATCCACTCCTGCGTAGTAGGCTCGAAGCATGGTTGCCGCCGGTAGATTCCCCCTGCAAGGATATCTCGCCAGTGTTGCGCTTCTGCTTGCTGCCGTGTCGATGCTGTGCGCCGCGGCTGATTCCTGGCTGTTCACTTCGTTTCGCAGCAATGGCGAAACGGGTGTGTTCTTCGCCATCAGTCAGGATGGGCGCAAGTGGGAGCCGCGCAATCACACTCAGCCGTGGATCACGCCTGAGCACAAAGGCATGCTGATGCGTGATCCGTTTCTGGTTCGCGGGCCTGAAGATGGGCTATTCGTCTACGAAGGATTTGATTCACTGGACGCCGCAGCGCGAGATTCCTGTGTTCGCGAATGAACCCACGGCTCGCAATGTATGGGCGCCGGAAGCGGCGTGGGACGAGCGTCGCAAGGAGTGGGTGATCTTCTGGGCGACTACGATTCCGGGTCGCTTTCCGGATACGGAGGGCACGGGGGACACCGGTTACAACCACCGCCTGTACTCGATGACCACCAAGGACTGGAAGACTTTCAGCGAGCCGATGCTGTGGTTCGACCCAGGGTATAACAGCATCGACTCGACGGTGGCGAAGGTTGGCAATCGCTACATCATGGTTGTTCAAGGATGAGCGCAAGAATCCGCAGGTAAAGAAGCTGCGGCTGGCATTCGGCGATTCTCCCGCGGGTCCGTGGAAGGACGTCACGGAGCCGTTTACGAGTGACTGGGTGGAGGGGCCTTCCGTGATGCAGATGGGGCAGGAGTGGTGGATTTACTTCAATCGCGGACCACAGGCATGGGACTGTGGTGCGTGTGTCGGAGAAGGAAGCGAAGCTGCTCACCTCACATGCAGGGGCGTTGGGCCAAGCTTCAGGGACGCAGGCGAACGCAGCGCCACGTTGACCTCCTCGAGCGACGCGTAGAACCCGGCGAACGACCGGCGGAGATTGAGCGGAGCCCGGCGTCTGTCGCGAAAGTCCTTCAGGCGAAACTGGTCGGTGACAGAGACGACGGCTGCGCCCCACGGGCGGTATTCGTGTGTGCCCTGCGCCCATGCGAGACGTTCGTCGGTGTCGATCCAAAGTGCGAATGCCATGCTCTCCTCCTCAGCATACGAGACTGTCAGGTATGAGCAGCGATGAAGCACTTCGAAAGCAACTGGTGGATTCGATCCGGCATGCGCACGCGCACATCATGTTTGAAGACACGGTGAAGGGGTTTCCTCTGGAGAAGGCTGGAGTGCGGCCAGATGGCTTGCCGCACTCAGGCTGGGAACTTCTGGAGCACCTTCGCATCGCGCAGCATGACATCTACACGTTCAGCGTGTCGGCGGACGCGTATCACGAGGTCAAGTGGCCTGACGATTACTGGCCCGCGTTGCCGGAGCCTCCCGATGCCGGGGCATGGACGGCGAGTGTGCAGCAGTACCTCATTGATCAGCGTGCGTTCTGCGATCTGTTGATGGACCCGTCACGCGATTTGTTCGCGCCCTTCGTGTGGGGCCAGGGGCAGACGCTGCTGCGCGAGGCGTTGCTGATTCTGGATCACAACTCGTATCACGTTGGGCAACTGCTGCTTGTGAAAAAGGCGCTGACTACTCCTTAGCGCCTTTGATCCATTCGAGGATTGTGGTGTATTCGGGGGAATCTTTTGTCCAGCGCACGCCGCCGCCGTGGGCCACGGAGTTCGCGTTGGCGATGCCCTCGGATTCGGCGGTGGAGGTAGGCTTCACCAGGATGAGGCTCTTCTCGGGCTCGTCGCCGTCGACCACGTTGTAGACCGTGCCGTATGTTGCGTTGAAGAGCGTGTGCGATGCGTGGCAGTGCACGCAGGCCTGTCCGTCCTTGCCGCGCTTTTCGAGAATCGGCTGGACGTAGCCCCGGAAGAATGCTTCGTCGAGCCTGGGGCGGCGCTTCGGTGCTCCGGTGCTTCCGGTCGCCGCGACGTTCATGGCGGGCGGCTTGAGGGCTCGCGCAACTTCGATGGCTTCGGGCATGGTCTGCACTTTTGCCGTGACCCACTTTGCGTTGTCACCGCTGGGTCCGGCCACGCGCGACACATCGCCGAAGCGCTGATCGCGCACCATGAGCACGGCCTGAGCGGCGAGGCGGCGCGTTTCGGGGTCTGGCCCGTCGAGCAGGGGACGCAGGGCTGTCGACATCTTTTCCGCGGACTGTCCGAAGAAAGCGATCTGTTCGATGTCGTTGCCGATGCGGTTGTAGACGGGCGGCGCCTGCTTGCCGAGGTCGGCTTCAAGGTCATAGATGTCGGCTCGACGGAGCGGGAATTCGGTGAGCGAACGCAGGAGCAGCTTCTTCTGTTCTGCCGTTCCTTTGTCGAGCACTGCGGCGAACTTGTCGGCGAGGCGCGCTTCGATGGAGAGTCGACCTTTGACGACGCGCTCGCGGTCTTCGGCGTGCGCGAGGCCGGGCACCCAGTTGTTGTAGAGGTAGCGGATGTTCTCGTCGGCGATGTTGTAGACGGCGTGTTGCAGATTCTCCCGCACCCATGGGTGCTGCGGCTTGCCGAGTGCGGTGAGCACCGCGTCTTCGATACCGCTCTTCACAGGAGTGGAGGGCGTCCAGAACCAGAACTGCCACGCGGCTTTGGTTGCGCCCATGCGAATGCTGGGCACAGTGTCGTCAAGCAGCGCGGTCAGCTTCGGCGCGAAGGCTTCGTTGCGCGCGAGTTCGGAGAAGTGCTGCGCGAAGACTCGCGTGGACGCCCAGCGTGTGCGGTCGTCCTTTGATGAAAGGGCCGCAAGGATAACGGCGTTGTCCTTCGCGAGTCGCACGGCGCGCGCGGCGGTACGCTGCACCATCTTGCTCGCGTCGCCGAGGAGTGTGGCGGGCACGGATACGCGCAGACGGCTGAGCGCTTCGACGGCAGCCTGGCGGATCATTGCGTCGTTGGAATGCGTCTCGGCCACGATGGCCTGTACGACTTTGGGCGACGGGCGGTCCCACACGTTGTCAAGCTGGCGGAGCAGCTCCACCGGGTCCTTCGACAACGATGTGATTGCGGGGGAGTTCCAGCCATTCGCGCGGCCAGGCTTCGGGTAGTACGAACTCAGCGCGATTACCGACATCTGCGTTTCGCGGAACGGGGTACGGAAGTTTTCAAACGACTGCAGCGGATCCATCCATCCGCCGAACTCCTGCTGTCGCTTTAACAGATACGCGAGGCCCTTCGCGACGCCGGGGTTTGTTTTGGGGACGCCCGCGGCATAGAGTGCCCACAGTGCGTGGCCGGTCTGGAATTCGGCTACGGGCTCCTTGACGTCGAAGCGCGCGGACCACTGGCCGTCGGGCCGCTGCAGGCTGATGAGTCGTTCTGCGTTCCTGTCGATCTGCGCTTTGTACTTTGCTTTGTCGATGTCGGCGAGCGCGAGGGTTTGGTAGCAGAGGTCGATGGTGTTCTTCACCTCGCCCTTCGCGATCATGTCGCCGAGCTTCGGATCCTTTGTTACGCCCCAGGAATACCAGCCAACCTCATGGGCGCTGACCAGCGGCGTGTTGCCGTTGGTTTCATCGCCGGGAAGTTTGTCGCGGCCATCGTAGTAGAGCTTCAGGTATTCGGCGACACCTTTGTGGAAGCTCTCGTGGCGGTCGCCGGAGACTTCGGTTTCATAGAGCGACATCAGATGCGACATGCGGCTCAGCACGTTGGCGGCGGCCGAGATCATGCGCGACCACACCGCGCCTTGTTCTTCGAATCCGAAGAACGGGCGGGGGTTGTTGTAGAAGCGCTCACTAAGGAACTGTAGTTGTTGTCGCTGCACGACGGGGTAGCCGTTGCGCGTGGCGTACAACTGCGCACGCTGGGTGAAGTGCGTGGCGTGGCACGCGACGCAGAGCGATGTTTCCTGATGCACGCTGGCCACACGGTCCAGCACACCGCCTCGGCGCGGTGTGTTGGCGTGCCAGGAATCGCCCGCGCCGAGTGCGTAGTCGACCGCGGTGGCGACGGCCTGTTCGGGGCTGTCGTACGGCGGAGGATCGTAGACGCGGGTGCGGAGCTTGTACTCGGGATGGCTGGCCCGCACGGCGATGTAATAGGTGCCGGGCTGTTTGAGAATGCGCGGTGTGAACTTATTGCCGGGCAGCGCCTGCACTTCGTGCGGCAGCGTGACGGGGTCTTCCCCTTCGTAATACTCGGCGAGCTTGCCGGCCTCGACGCGGTGTACGGTGATGTTGACCGGGATCTGGTCCCGCTCCGTGAGGTCGACCTGGAAGTAGATGAGCTTCGGCCTGGATTCGGTGAATTCGAACTTATACCAGTCGATGCGCGCTTCATCTTCGACTCCAGCTTTGCGCGCGGTGCCTGGGAGCGGGACGTACTGCGCATCGTCGCCGGATGCGAAGACGGTGCTGCCGAGCTTGATGGGCATGGCGTCCTGCCATGTGCGAATCGGACCGCGGCGCACGGAATCAGACAAGGGCCACGCGTTCACCTGCAACTTGTACTGGCCTGCAGCGGCGGTGACGCGGATGCGCACTTCCGCAGTGCCGGGCGTCGCGATGAACTGCGTGTAGAAATCAGGGTCGCCGGCATGGAGGGTCTTGCCGGCGAGGATGCGGTCGCCCTGGCGCACCTCGACCAAAACACGTGAGGCCGGAGTGAGATCTTTCAATCCGGCCAGCGAGTAGAGGAGGCTGTACTGATGTTTGTTGTCGAGTTTCGTTAACGGGACCGACTCTGTCCGAACCGCTCCCGTCCGGGTGACTACCGACGGCAGATCGACTGCGGAGCATGCCAGGCTGAAGGCAATCAGGAAAGCGGGTAACGCGCGCATCTCCTGTCTACATTACAGGACTGAAGAGCCTGGAGTGAACCGTCTGGTAGACCTGGCGGACGGAGAGCAGTCGGGGGCTCGACGGATCGAGCGTGCGCTCGAGAATGGGAAGCGCCTGGCGAAAGTATGCCATTGCTTCGCCGGTACGTCCCTGCATCTGGCAGAGCCTGGCCAGGTTGACAAGACTGGTTGCGTAATCGGGATGCGTTCGGCCGAGCGCTTTCTCGCGGATGGACGCGGCGAGGAGAAGCATGTGCTCGGCCTGCACCTTCCGTCCGCGCTGCCATGCGAGCACGCCAAGGTTGTTCCAGTCGGTGCCGACGCTCTTGTGCGCGGGACCGTTTGCTTTGGTGTCGATGGCGAGCGCCTGGAGCAGCAGCCGTTCGGCTTCGACGTACTTCTTTTGCGCCTTTCTGAGCACGCCGAGGTTGGTGAGCGGCGAGGACACCATCGGGTCCACGGGACCGTACAGATTGACGTAGATGTCGAGAGCGCGCTGGTAATAACGCTCGGCCGCAGCAAGGTTGCCTCGCGTGAACTCCAGTTGGCCGAGGTTATTGAGCACGGTTGCGTAGTCGGAGTTCCTGGTGCCAAAGGTGGCTTCTGCGATGCGCAGCGCCGGCAGGTAAAACTGCTCAGCCTCCGCATATTGTCCGCGAAGGTGGAGGGCAAGGCCCGCGTTGTTTACGTTGTCCACTGATTTCGAGGTGGCCGTCTCCTGCCCCGCGAGTGCGAGGCAGAAGACGGGAAGTGCCAGTAACCGGGAGAACTTCATGAACCGATAGTGCGATTTTTGAAGCAGCCGAAGGGAGTAGGGACGGGTAATCTTACTGTGCTGCTTTACGGTAAGAAGCGGCGCGTTTTTCGGCATCGGCGAAGCCGGTGAGTTCGATGATCGCGTGGAAGCGTGGATCGTTCCGCAGCGGGTCGTACGCGGGGTGAACGCCGATCATCATCAGCGACGGTGTGGAGATGGCGGCGGCCTTCTCCAGGCAATCGAGTGCGCTGTTGTGGTCGCCGAGTCCGATGTAGACCATCCCACTTGTGGTTGCCGAGATGTAGCGGGTGCGGCCGAGCGCGCCGATGACGCTGGGTGTCGCCGGGTCTTTGCTGTGCGCGATTTCGAGGAGCTCACACGCGCGGTCGAAATGGCCCATCTGGATGTGCAGGCGTCCGAGTCCGGCGAGCAGTTTCGGCGAGCCTGGCACTCGGCGGCAGAGGGCTTCATACGCGGCGAGGCTTTCGGCATCTCGGCCCCAGAGCATGAACAGCATGGCTCGCCCTTCCATGACGATGGTGGACAGCGGGTCGAGGCGCGCTGAGAGTTCCAACTCTGCGAGTGCTTCGGGGAACCAGCCCTGCACGGCGAGATAGTCGATGCCCAGCCAGTGGTGCGCGGTGGAGTAGTTGGGGTTGAGCATCAGCGAACGCTGGTACAACTGCTCCACTTCACTCCACTGCCAGTACATGCTGCGAATCATAGCGAGGGTCGCGAATGGTTCGGCGAGTGTTGGGTCGAGCTCGATGGCTTTGCGCGCGGCTGCTTCGGCGCGGTCCATGTGCGATGGCGAGAGCGAGGGCGTAGCCGGGGTCGAGCGCGATGGCCTGCTGGAAGCACTCGACGCTCTGTTCGAGGCCTTCGGTGGTGCGTGTGTTCCAGCGATAACGGCCCCGGAGGTACAGGTCATAGACGTCGAGCGACGGACCGCTTCGGGAGCGCTCGATGAGCCGAAGCTGCAGCGCCTGCGCGATGGCGGTGGCGATCTCGTCCTGGATGGCGAAGATATCTTCGATTTGGCGGTCGAAGGATTCGGACCACAGGACGAGGCCTCGCGGTGCTTCGACGAGCTGGGCCATGATGCGCATGCGGCCTCGTGCGGCGCGTACGCTGCCGCGAACGAAGACGTCGGCTGCGAGTTGTTCGGCGACTGCTGCGGGATCGGGCGCGGAGCCTTTTAGCTGTGCGGTGGAGGTCCAGGAGACCACCTGCAGGCCTGGCACTTTGGTCAGCACGTGGGTGAGTTCTTCTGTGAGACCGTCGCTGAAGTACTCGCTCTCGGGGTCGAGGGTGAGGTTGGTGAACGGCAGGACGGCGATGGTGCGGTCTCGGGAGGTGGCGGCGACGGGCTGTGGCGCGGGCGGTGCATCCAGTCCGCGTATCAGCGGCACGTACGCGCCTGTGGGGAGTTCAATGATAAGGGCGTCGCTGCTGCCCACGCCGGTGTAGTAGGCCTTCAGTTTCGAGCGGAGTCGGCGTGCTTCGACGCGCACGATGGGGTCGACGCGCGGGTCGTAGCCTTCGCGGCGGTCGAACACCTCGACGCCAATCAGGTATTCCTTAAGCGACGAGGCTTCCCCTTCCAAAGCTCTTTCCATTACGAATAGCAGAAAGCGCCGCATCCTTTGCGAGTCGCGGAACTCCCGGCTGGCGAGTATCCGCTCGAGTTGTTCCGGAACGGACATGGTTGGATTTATCGAGTGTAACAACGGGCTTCGCGAGGAATGTTTGGAAGCTTGCGGTCAATGTCCTTGTTCTGAGCCGCCGTTTGAGTTCGGATCCGTCAGAACGTGTAGCGCAAAACCAGTTGGATGGTTCGGGGCTGATTGCCCTGCGTTGTGACTCGCGCGAAGGTTCCGGGACGCACGATGACACCGTTCTGCACGAGGTCGCGGTTGTTCACGTCGCGGCCCGGCGTGCCGAATACGACGAGGTTCGGCATGTTTAGGAACTCGGCGCGAAGCTGAATTCGCTGACGGCCTTTGTCCCACCTGAAGTTTTTCAGCACGGACATGTTGACGGCGCGGTAGGGGTCGCGGCGTGTGTCGGAGCTGTTGCGCGCTCCGTTGCCAAGGGTGAATTCCGCCGGATTTCCGTAGGCTTCGGGATTGAATGCGAAGCCGCCGCCGCGGATGTTGTCGCGCATATCGCTCACTGGGATTTCGGCGGGAACGCCGGTGCGGTCCGGGCGTCGAACAGCGAAGCCGAGCCCGATGCCGTTGCTTGTGGTGACACCGACCGGAGTCCCGGCCTGCCATGTGGTGGTGCCGCTCAACTGCCATCCGCCGAGCAGGTTGTGCTTCTTCAGGAACGGCAGTTCGTAGCTGAAGCTGGTGGTGGCCCGGTGGGGGACGTCGATGCTGGAGAGGGTGTAATCGGACGCCGGGTTGTAGATGTCTTCGAGTGGTGTTCCGCCGCCGCTGTTGTTGCCTGCTCCGCCGATATCGATGGCCTTAGACCACGAGTAAGTGCCCATCGCACTGAGTCCGTTGCTGTAAGTCTTGCGCACCGTAACCTGCAGGGCGTGGTACTTACTGGCGCCGATGAGAGGGCGGTAGAGAGTCGGGCTGTCGTACTGCGGGTAGGGGCGCAGGAGCCGCTCGCGCGTGACTGTTCGAGCCGCCAGCGGCGAGTTCGGGTTGGTGATGACGCCAAAGAACGGGTTGGTGACCTGCTGATTAAAGAACTGCGACACGCTGGTGGCGACGGCTCCGTTGACGTCGCGGGCGCTGCCGAAGTTCTCCCTGGCGTAGTCGATGAACTGGGTGGGTAACTGATTCAGGTTCATGTTGGCGAACGGGAGGCGGAGTCCGTGGCTGCCGACGTATGCCACTTCCAGCACGAGTCGCGAAGGAAGGAGGCGCTGGATGGCGATGTTCCACTGCTGCATGTAGGACGTGCGGCGGCGGGCCTCGACGAGCGCGGGGCTCTGGCCGATCAGCGTGAGCGCACCCAGTTCGCGGCCGGTGGGTCTCGGGATGCTGTTGACGAAGGGGTTGGTCAGGAAAACGGTCTGGTTGGCGGTGCCGCCAGGCTGTACGACATTTTGTGTGGAATCGACGCCCTGCGCGGGGCTGAGGTTGAAGTTTACGCCGATGGCCGAGCTCTGCTCCACAGACTGCGGTACGAAGCCAATGCCGTAGCCGCCGCGGAATGTGGTTCTTTCGGTGACTCGCCAGGCGAGGCCGATGCGAGGTGCGAAGCGGTTGTAGTTGATCTCGCTCTGCGGGCCGTCGGCGAAGGACAGGAAGCCCCGGAGGTCGCGGAAATTCGGGCGGAGCGCCTGGACCAGGGGATCGGAGGGGGCGCCGACCTGGCCGTTGAGCGGCGACGCTTTGTCGAGGTCGAACGTGGTGACCTGGCCGTGCGTTTCCGCGGTGGGTGTTTCGAGATCCCAGCGCAGGCCGACGTTGAGGACGAGCTTCGAGTTCACGCGCCAGTCGTCATGCACGAAAGCCGCGCCGTAGTGATGGTAGAGCGTGATGGGCGTGACCGTCGCGAAGGACAGGCTGGCCGGGAGTCCAAGCAGCAGCGATGCCAGGGACGAGCCGGCTTCAGCGGCGACGGCGGGAGCTGTGGTGGGCGACGGGCCTCGGGTGAAGGTGCGGTTAAAGGTGTAAGTTCCGGTGGGGTTCTGGTTCTGATTGGCGAAAAAGCGGAGCAGCCGGTACTCGACGCCAAATTTGATGTTGTGCCTGCCCTGAATCCAGGTGAAAGCGTTGGCCAGCGTCTGGGTGTCGCGAGGCTGATTATTGCCACCGCCGCCGATCTGGCCGCTGCTGATCTCACCGGGCAAGCCCTGGGTTTCGGGTCCCGCGCTGGAGAAGTTGAAGATGGGGAACGAGGGCGTTGAGGCCGCGGCTGCGATGTACGGCGGGAAGCCCATGACGGCGGGGTCGAACCCGGCCTGTGTGCCGAGCGGGTCCTGTTTGGCGTGCGCCCGGGTGTAGCCGTATCGGAAGTTGCTCAGCAGTCGCGGACTGATGGTGAACACGTCGTTGAATGTGCCGTTGATGAACTTGTCGCGAATGATGCGTGAGTTGGAGGCTACCGAATCGAGGTACGACGGCTCTTCCTGAAGGCGGGCTTCGCGGGTGAAGCGGCCGAACAGGCTGTGGCGTTCGTTCAGGGTTTTGTCGAGACGGACCGCGAAGATGTCTCGCTGGAAACTGGCGGTACCCGAGTAGAGGTAATTATCCGTGGTGCCGGGCTGGTTTGGCAGCGGAAGGTAGGTGAGCAGCGCCAGACCGACGGGGTCGAGGCAGGGTGCGGTGCGGGGACCGGTGCCCACGCACTTCGGAAGTCGGTCGAGCCGGTTCCCCGGGAAGGCCTCGCGCACCAGTACCGGGGCTCCGGCCGCTGTGGAGAGGCCGTTTGGCACCAGTGTCCACGGGTTGTAAACCTGGCCGAGCAGGGCCGCGCTGCCGTCGAAATTGGCGGTAACGCCGTTGCGCCCGAGTGGCGCAATCAACTCTGAGAGATCGCCGGTGCGCATTTTCGCGGTCGGCATGGTGAGCTGCTTTGAGAACGGGTTGGCCTCCCGCCGGCCTTCGTAATTAAAGAAGAAAAACGTGTCTTTTAATCCGCCAATTTTGGGGATTCTGACCGGACCGCCGAGGGTTCCGCCGAACTGGCTGCGCTCGATGGGGATGCGCGGCAGGCGCGGCGTGACGCCGTCGGGGCCGTAGCCGGCTCGATTGCGCTGCCATCCGTTGGCGTTCAGGGCACCGTTCTGGAAGTACTCGTATAACGTGCCGTGCAGTTTGCGAGTGCCCGATTTGGTGACAAAGTTGACAACACCGCCGCCGGACCGGCCATATTCGGCGGAAAATACGCCGGACATTACCTTAAATTCCTGCACCGAGTCCTGAGGCGGGGAAATGACGACGCCGTTGAAATCGCCGACTACGTTGGATACGCCGTCCAGCAGCACGTCATTTGTGGACGACTGGCCGCCTCCGACGCCGAAATTCGAGTCGAAGAAATTGCGGTTGCCGGGGCTGCCGATGGGACCCTGCGCGTTGCCGTTGGTGTTGAGATTCTCACCCGTGGCCAGCGCGAATCCGGTGTCGATGACGCCGGGCAGGTTGTTGATCAGCGCGAGAGTGCTGCGCTCGGCCGAGGGCAGATCTTCAATGAGTTTCTGCTCAATGGTGTGCTCCATGCCCGCGGTATCGGAGTTGAGCAGAGGCATTTCAGCCACAACATTGACGGTTTGTCTGGTGCCTTTGAGGGAGAGGGCGAAATCGACGGTGGCCACCTGGGCGACTTCGAGGAGTACGCCGGTTCGGACAGACGGGTCGAAGCCGGCTGATTCGGCGGTTAACGTATAAGTTCCCGGATTCAGGAAGGGGATGGTGAAGCGTCCATCGGCGTCAGTGGTGGCGGTCTTCTTCAGACCTGTTTCCGAGGATTCCGCTACTACCTTTGCAGCCGGGATCGTGGCACCACCCGGGTCGCGGACAAGACCTGAAATTGTTGCGGTGATACTTTGCGCAGCACAAGGCAGTGTAAGCCCGCCCAGACAGGCCAGGTAAGCGATGAAGCGAGACATAGAGACTTGCTCTACCTTATCGCTGTTAGAGGGCCGGCGCCAGGAGGGCCTCACGCATCACCCGCACGCAAAGCTGACTGGCTTCCTCCGTGCCCACCGACACGCGAACGCAGTGGGGCAGCCCGAAGGCGCGCAGTGGTCGAATGATGACTCCGTTGCGGAGCTGCGTCTCCACGATGCTGTCCGCCTGCGCCTCGCTTTCCATTACGAGCATTACGAAATTGGCCCAGGAATCGACCACGGTGAGCCCGAGACCGCGGAAGTTTTGAGTCAGGAAGCGCAGGCCGCGCGCATTGCACTCCAGCGAGCGGTGGAGGAACTCGGCGTCATGCAGCGCTCCGATTCCGGCGGCGGCTGCGAGGGTGCCGGGCTCGAAGGGCAGCTTCACCTTCATCAGGTTGCGGATGAGCTCTTCGTGCGCGAACCCGTATCCTATACGCAGCCCGGCCAATCCGTACGCCTTTGAGAACGTGCGCAGGGTGATCACGTTGTCGTAGCGGTAGTGCATGGAATCGGGGTAGCGCGGATTATCGCGGGCGTATTCGAAGTAGGCCTCGTCGAGAATGATGAGCACGCGCTCCGGAATATGCCGGTAGAATTCGTCGAATTCCTGTCGCGTAAATATAGTTCCGGTCGGATTATTGGGATTAGCGAGGTAGATGATTTTTGTGCGGTCCGTGACGGCGGCGGCGAGCGCTGGAAGGTTGTAGCGCCAGTCCGTGTAAGGCACAGTGCGGTAAGCGACGCCGCGGGACCGGGCGAGGACCTGGAAGCCGATGAAGGTGGATTCGGCGGTGAGCACCTCGTCGTCATCACAGAGGAAAGTTCGGATGATGTTGGCCATGATCGCTTCCGAACCGCTTCCCACGATCACGTTATCCGGCTTTACGTCGTAAGTCTCGGCGAGCACGCGCCGCAGTTCGTCGCCTCCTGCCGGGTAGCGGTGCAGGGCGTCAAGGTGGCGCGCCAGGTTCTCGAGCGCCATGGGGGAGGCACCCAGCGGATTTTCGTTCGACGCCAGTTTGAAGACTCGGGAGAGGCCGTATTCGCGAGCCACTTCCTCCGGATTGCGTCCGGCAACGTACGGGCTGAGGGCGTCGATGTAGGGCGGGACCAGGGGCATAGCATTTCTATAGTAATAGACGCACCAGAGGGTGGTGTTGCTACTGCTGGACCAGGTGGCTGGCGTTCAGGTCGACCATAAGGATGTCACTGCCGCTCTGGTCGATCTGCGCGAAGAGCAGTGTCTTGCCGTCGGGCGAGGCCGTCATGCCCTGGTCGGCGAGGACGATGGGGTGATCGAAGAAGGCGATGCGCTGCGGCTCGAGCCGCGATTCGGGCAGCAGATAGAGCGCGTAGGTGCCTCTGGCGGTGTCGCGGTCCGCAAAATAGATTCCGCGCTGCGTGAGTGCCCAGTAGGCCCAGAAGCCGGGCTTGAGGCGGTCCAGCACTTCCTGTTCGTCGGTACCGTCGGGGTGAATCCGCCAGAGTCCGGCCACACTACGGCCCCGGGCGTAGTAAAGCCACTTGCCGTCGGGCGACTCGCGGGCCGCGAAGCCACCGCCGCGGGTGACCTGCTCGGGCGTGCCGCCTCCGGAGGGGACTCGCCACACCTGCCAGGTGCCGCTGCGGTTCGACCCGAAGTAGATGTGTCTGCCATCCGCCGACCAAGCCGGGACCACGTCCTCACTGGTCTCATTCGTAAGGCGGCTGAAGCCGGAACCGTCGACGTTGATGGTGAAGATGTCGGGCTGGCCGTCGGGCCTCGAATCGAATGCGATGCGTTTGCCGTCGGGAGAGAGCTTCGGTGACCCGCTGAGCGTGTTGCCCATGTGAGTCACCTGGTGAGTCTCGGTTCCGGCGGCGTTCGTGATCCAGATTTCGTTTGTGCCGCTGCGCGAGGACCGGAACACGACACTCTTGCCGTCGGGGCCGAGGTGCGGGCTGGAATCGTACTGCGTGGACGCGATGAACTTACGGCGGCTGAGAGTTTGCATGTCCATCGCCCAGATGTTGGTGTCCTGGTAGAACTGCGAGAACGCCAGGAGCTTGCCGTCGCGCGAGAGGACCGCGTCGGACACGCTTTCGCCGACCATGGCGAGTCGCTCGGGCGTGCCGCCAGCTTCGCGCACTTTCCACAGGCTGTGAGCGCCGGCGCGGTTCGACGAGAAGATCAGGTGCTTGCTGTCCGCCGACCAGGCGAGCGAGATGATGTAACGCCGGTCGTTGGTAGCTCGGCGTGCGGGTCCGCCGTCGACCGATTTGACGAATACGTCGTCGACGCCGCTGCTCACGCCACGGATAAACGCGATGCTCCTGCCGTCGGGCGAGTACACCGGATTACTGTCGCCAACCGTGCCAGGCGGAGGCGTGGTGAACTGCGTCTTAGTTCCGGTGGCGAGTTCGATGGTGACGATCCGGAAGGGCTCGTCTGGTGACACTCTGTCGGAGGCCGCGAGGTTGTTGCCGTCGGGCGACCAGTCGAGGTGACGGCCCACGGCCTCAATGCGATTGGGGTAGAGCGAGGCGACCTTGCGGTGCATCTGGCCGGGCTCGGCATTGGAGAGATAGACGGCGGTTTCGTCGGCGTTGGCGCGGAGCCAGGCGATTCGCTTGCCGTCGGGAGACCAGGCGGGGCTGACGTCCTCCGACACGTCTGTGGTGATGCGTTCGAGGCCGACGCCCCGCACCGGTTTGACGTAGATATCGGAGTTGTCGTTGTTCTCACCCTCCCACACGAACGCGATTCGGCTGCTGTCGGGCGAGAAAACGGGCTGTGTTTCATCGCCGGGGAAGCTGGTCAACGGCACGGTGCGGGGAGCGGCGGGGGGGCCGTTGAAGGCGGTGCGGATGCGGCCGGCGCCGACGATCAGGGCGGTGGTCCCGAGCACTGCGGCGAGTCCGGCGGCCACAATGGCACGGTTTCGGGTAGCGAAGCGCGTAGTGTGATACCAGAATGTGTCCGGACGGGCCTTGACGCGCTCGCCTTCCAGGTAGCGCACGATGTCATCGCCCATGGCGGTCGCGGTGGGGTACCGGCGGCCCGGTTCCTTGCGCATCGCCATCATAATGATGTTGTCGACCTCACCGGAGAGGGCCCGGCGCAGTTCGCTGGGTTTGGTACGGCGGGCGTTGCCAACGATCTCCGGAGTCAGGGTGACGGCGGAATCGCCGCGTGTGACCAGTTCTGTGCGCCCGACGACGGTGCTGGGTCGCTCCGGGTCCTGCTCGCAGATGACTTCGGCAATCTCGTGGGGCGACTTCGATTTCAGACGGTAGGGCCGGTGTCCGGTGAGCAGTTCATAGAGCAACACTCCGAGCGAGTAGACATCGCTGGCGGTAGTGATGTCGAGGCCTCGAACCTGCTCGGGGCTGGCGTACTCGGGCGTCATCAGTCGCAGGACGGTGGCTGTGACGTCGATGGTCTGGGAGGTGAAGTCGGGGTCGAGAATTTTCGCGATTCCGAAATCGACGAGGCGCGGCTCACCGTTCAGACACACCAGCACGTTGCCGGGTTTGATGTCGCGGTGTATGATGCTGCGGCTGTGAGCGTAGCCGGCGGCCGAGCACAGGCGGCTGAACAGGGAGAGTCGCTGTTCTGTATTCAGCCGGTTGTTGTCGGCGTATTCGAGAATATTGACTCCGCCATCGACGAACTCCATGGCGAACCAGGGCTGGCCGTCGTCGGTGGCTCCGGCGTCGATCAGTTTGGCTATGTTGGGGTGATCGAGGGCGCCAAGGATGGTACGTTCGGTGCGGAACCGGCGGAGGATGAAATCCTGGTCCATGCCTCGGCGAACCACCTTGAGCGCGACGTTGCGGCGCATGGGATCGTCGGGACGGAAGGCTCGGTAAACGGTGCCCATGCCACCGCGGCCGACTTCTTCGACGACTTTCCAGGGACCGATGCGGACCTCGGCGGCCCGGAACTCCTGGGTTGGCGCGGTGGGCGAGAAGCCTTTCGCTAAGTGGGCGTCGGCGGCCTCCATGAAGTCGTCGGCCTCGGCGTAGGATTCGAGGAGGGAATCGACTTCGAAACGCAGGTCCGGGTCGCCGGCGCAGTGTTCGGCCAGGAATACAGCGCGTTGCTGTGGTGGCCGTTCGAGCGCGGCGCTCAGTAGTTCTTTGACGCGTTGCCAGCGGTCAGACTGCATCGGAGGAGGAGGACGCCGGCGGAGTGCCGCTCATATTCCTGCTGATGTCGCGATAGAGCCACGCCTTTGCCGTCACCCAGTCGCGCTTTACCGTAGCCGGAGAAATGCCGAGCACCTCGGCAGTCTCTTCGACGGTGAGTCCGGTGAAGAAACGCAACTCGACGATACGGGCCTGCTGCGGATCGATTTTGGAGAGGCTGTTAAGCGCGTCGTCGAGCGCCACCAGGTCCAGGTCCTTGCGATCGGGCAGCGCAATGGCTTCGTCGAGGGAAAGCCGCGGGGCACCCGAACCGCGTTTGGAGGCGTAGCGGGAACGGGCATGATCGACGAGGATTCGGCGAATCATCTGCGCCGCTACTCCGAAGAAGTGAGCGCGGTTCTGCCAGCGGACGCTGCGCTGGTCGATCATGCGAATGAAGGCCTCATGAACCAGCGCAGTACTCTGAAGCGTGTGATCGGGCCGTTCTTTGCGCAGGTATCGTCCTGCCAGACGCCGTAGCTCGCCGTAAACGAGCGGGGTGAGTTGCTCAAGGGCAGACTGGTCCCCGTTGCTCCAGTCCATGAGCAGTCTGGTGACCTGCTGCGTCGATGTTTCACTCATAGAAAATTCGTTGCCTGTTTAACGCGTCGATTATAACAGCGGATTCGGCCGAACAGATCGCTTACGGTGATCAACAATCTAGCCCAGCGCTGTTACGAAGCGTCCGTAGATTTCATCCGCGGGCAACCGGGCCCAGGTCTCATTGACCTGAAGCGAGAACCAATCGTTAAGTGGAATACGTGCGCTGATGCCTGCCGTCTCCAGACGGAGCTGATAGACAGGTGCATTCACATTAACAACGCGTAGACGGAAGACGTTTGTGCCCTCCGGAATGCGCTCTGTCTGGAAATTTGGATTCCGCTGGAGTCGAGAGATGACCTCCTCCGAAATCTGCACGGCTTTCCGGAATCGCGCGTCGAATCCATCCAGTGTATGCAGCGCTACAGCGGCGAAAGGCCAGACTTGCGGTAGTCCGGCACCGTACATTCGACGTGTGTGATAGAGGTCGGTTAGCAGGGCTTTAGGGCCCGCAAGTATGGCTCCGCTGGCGGCATTGAAGTGCTTGTAAAGCGAAACGTACACTGTATCGAAAAGTTTAGTGTACGTCGAGATTTCTGTATTGCTGTATGCTGTCTCGATAAACAGGCGTGCTCCATCGAGGTGGAGGCCGATGTTGCGCTCTCTGGCCCAGGCCGAGATGCGGCGGATCTGGTCCAGGTTGACGCGCTGTCCCATGCGCCGGCGCACGGGAGTTTCGATCTGGACGGCGCCGATGGGAGTCGCAACGCGGCCGAGCATAGAGTCACTGGCAGCCGCCTCGACGTCCTCTATGGTGGCGGTGGCCCGTCCGGGGGCCAGGGGGACCAGATTGATGCCGCTGAGGTTCTGCATGCAGTCGCCGCAGTCCCGGTAGAGGTGGCTCTCGGCCTGGACGAAGGCTCGCTTTTTGGTGCCGCAGAGGATGCGAATCGCGAGCTGATTGGCGAGGGTGCCGGTGGGGAGCCACACGGCGGCTTCTTTGCCCAGCAGGGTGGCCATGCGCGTTTCCAGTTTTTCGACCACGCCGCCGCGGGAGTACTCATCGGGTTCCACGCGGGAGTCGGCGGTGAGGGTAGTCAGGAGTTTCGCGTATTCCTCGGGAGTCCACGGGATGCCGTCGCCATAGGCGAAGACTCGAACGCCAGCGGGGTCGGCGGCGTGGATTTGCTGCAGAGATGCGAGGGCTGTGGTGGCGAGGAAACCGCGTCGATGCATGCTCTCCAGTGTCGGGCACGCGGGAGGGCGAAGGGAAGTGTCTTTAGTCGGTGCCGCCGGCGCCAGCGCTCAGGATCATGCGTTCCAGGTCTCCGGGCTCGAACGCCAGCCGGGCTCCGATGAGCTGGGATCCGGTAAGGGAGTGCCGCGCGATGCCGCTTTCGCCGTGTTTGGTGCCTGTCACCACGTGGTAGATCTCATGCGAGATTACCCTTGCCAGGGCTCGGCCCATGAGTTCGTCGGCGATTTTGAACTGGTCGCCCCACATTACCGGGCGGACGGCTGAGCGGATGCGGTCGCAGGAGACTTCAATGAAGGGGAGCACTTTGCCGTCGGAGGTGTGGGCAAAGGCGAGCGGTCCCTTTTCCGGTCGGGGAGCGGGCCCGGAATCGAGCTTGCAGCTACCCTTTACTCGAACCACCATAAGGTTGGAGAATTCCTGAGCCGTGCCGAGCTCGCTGAACAGTTTGAGGTCGAACGTGAAGCCGGCGTTGCGCATCACGTTGCCGATCTCAGTTCGTACTCCGTTCAGAGTGCGGTTCGAGTGTGGTTGTTCGAACTGAAAAATAAGGGTGGTTGCCTCTGTAGCGAGGACAGGCCGTGGGCAGACAGACAAGGCCGCCAGAGCGAGATATGCGAAGACAGGGCGCATAACGACGAGGGGCACACGCTGGCCCGACCAGGATCATTCTATGTCGGATTCCATCCCGTGCATAGAAAAGTTTTATACTGAACGAACCAGTCAGGCGTTTAACAGTCCCCGCACGCGCCCTTCCACCTGGGCGCGCACCTTCTCTTCCGGCACAAACTGCTTTAAAATGCCCGGTAAATCCACGTCCACCGTGACATCGGTTTCGGTGACATACACCTTGCCTTTGATTGGTGCGCTGAAGAAACCCATCTTCCCTGTGAAGGAAAAATCCATGGTCGAGCCTTGCCAGGCACGATGCATGTTGGTGATCTGAATGGGACCGGTGACCGCTCCCGCGAGCAACTGGTCCGCCGAGTCGTTCACAATCTTAGTGGCGCCCTGGAGGCCCTTGTCATGGTTGACTGTCACGCGCATGAATTCACCGATTGTACGACGGTGAGACTGGGCCGGCTGTTTCAGCGACTCGGCGAAATAAACCGGGTTCATTTGAGGGTGAAAGGTTTGTTTGCGTGCTCGCTGCTGGCTGGTTTTACGCTGATGGCGCAACAACCGGCCGCCACGCCGGAGCCGACGTTCCGGACCACGACTCGACTGGTTCAGGTGAACGTGGTGGTTCACGGCAGGGACAAGAAGCCTGCCGAGGGTTTGAGCAAGGACGACTTCACGATCCTTGAAAAAGGCAGGCCGCAGAAAATCGCATTCTTTCAGATGGTGCGCGCCAACAAAATAGCAGCGCCGGCTTCGAAGCTGCCGCAGAATATCTTCTCGAATCATTTTGGCGATAAGGCGAATGTTCCATCCAGCGTGACGGTAATTCTGCTCGATTCTCTAAATACGGAGTGGAGCGATCAGGTTTATGCGCGGATGCAGGTGATCAAGTTCCTGAAGCAGATCCAGCCGGGTGACCGGGTGGCGCTGTATTCGCTGGGACGTGGACTGCACATTCTGCACGACTACACTACGGACGCGAGCGCCCTGGTGGAGCGGCTGGGCCGGTTTCGCGGGAATAATCTGCCAGATCTGGCCGCCTCGACCGTTAACACGGACGATCCGCTGGTGCAGGCGCTGTCGGAAGACGGAATGGCTAACGAGCAGCGAATGGCGAATTTCTTCGCGCGCAACAAGGTGCTGAACACGCTCCAGGCGCTGGAAGCGATCGGGCAGCATCTGGCGTCGGTGCCGGGCCGCAAGAGCCTGGTCTGGGTCTCTGGCGGGTTTCCGCTGATGATCGGCTTCGACGATATGGACACGGCTGCGAGCGACGGCGCGCCTGCGGCGATGCAGGAACGCGAGACGTTTTTCGACGAACTGGAGCATACGTTGCGTGCCCTGAACCATGCGGACGTGGCGGTGTATCCGGTGGACGCACGTGGGCTGATGGTCGACCCGCTGTTTAGCGCCTCGACTCGTGGTTCGACTGCACGGCCGAAGATATGGTCGCCGAAGTATCACGACACCATGAACGTGCTGGCGGACCGGACGGGCGGGAAGGCCTACTACAACCGCAACGATCTGGACGGCGCAGTGCGTGAGGTGTTTCAGGATACGGCTGTTACGTATACCGTTGGGTTCTATTCGGACCACCCGGAAATGGATGGTAAATTCCGGGAAATCAAGGTAAAAGTCAACAAGCCGGGCATGAATGTACGGACTCGCAAAGGGTATTTCGCGTTTGCCGACATGAAAGCCGACGACGAGAAGACGATTACGTCTGAGATTCGGAATGCCGTGTGGAGCCCGCTGGACGCGACGGCTGTGTCAGTGAATGCCCGTGTCGACAGGGTAGGGCCGGGGACCGGTGATACGGCGCAGGTGGTGGTTCAGATCGATCCGACGACGACGACGCTGAATCAGAGCGGCGACCGGTGGATCGGGAGGGTCGACGTAGCGATGGTGTTCAAGGACGAAGAGGCTCGGCCTCTGATGGGGAGCACCGAGACGCTGTCGCTCAACCTGACGAAAGATACGTATCTCAAGGTCCTGAAGACCGGGATTCTGTTCCGCAAATCCGTGCCGCTTCCGCCGAAGTCGCGGTCGCTGCGGATTGTGGTTCGCGATGCGCCGTCGGGGCTCAGCGGGAGTCTGACTGTGCCGATGAGCACCGTGGCGCTGTTTGTTCCTCCGCCGCCCGCAAAGCCTAAGCCGTAACGGCTAGAGTCGCTGCAGCTCGCGGCTGTTGAGGACCTGGTCAATCAGCGTCAGTACGCTGGTTCCCGGTTGACAGCAGCGTTGCCTCATCCAGATTCTGCAGGTAGCAGCGTGAGCCTGTTTTCCCGGCTTCTCTGAGGTGCTGACATCACGTGCACGGGATGTGGGGCCACGTCGACCGCAGGGCTACTTATTTCAGGAAGTCGCCGAACTCATTGCTGTTCAGAATGTTTAAGGCGGCAGCTCGAACCGTGGTTCCGAATTGTATCTGCGCCATGAGTATGCTTCGCTCCGCGGTTGTTGCATCCCGTTGCAGCAACCCAGCATACAGCAGAAATGCGGTCAGGCGAGGACCAGTACCGCCCTGGAACTCTGATGAAGCGAGGAAGCCATATGCCATGTTCGTTCGGGTGGTGACCCCGATGCTCAGCGCGGCGGCCTGACCGGAAACCTCCGATGCGGTCGGCTCACGGAGCAAAACCTGCCGATAGAGAAGCCGGACATAGTCCTCGTTCCTAAGTGCTCCGTTTTGCAACTGGAATTCGAGACTGTTTATGAAATTCGTCACGAGTCCGGATAGGGTAACCACGCCGTTTTGAAGCGCTCCACGCTGGAAGATCCAGCCGTTGAATTCAGCATCGCGGTTCAGCAGTCCCACATAAAGGCCAGCCACGAACCGGCCCTTTGCATTGAACTCGTCAGAGGCGAAAAAGGTGACGATCATGTCATCGCGGGAAGTTCCGGCGATGAGGGAGGCAGACTGAGATGCCAGTTCGGCGGCGGCGGGCAGCCGGCCCAGAAACGCAAAGTAGACAAGTTGCACGAACCGTTCGTTGGAGGTCAGCGGATTACCGGACTGGCTGATCGTCATCGCCGCATTTTCGACGTATACCGAAAGGCTCCGAGCCTGAGTAGAGAAGTTGGGATATACCGTGAACGACTGGTTGAATATTCCGGCAGTGTTTCCTTCGCCGGGATTGGCGGTGACGGATGGCGGCTGCTGAACCACCCAGCGGCATTGGGTGCCCATCAGCGTCAGAGTGGCATTGTAAACCCCACCTGTTGCCGAGGTGCTGATGGTGCCCGGTCTAAGGCTAAAATCACAGGTTCCCGACTGAGTGACGGTAAAGGTCTGTCCACCTATCGTCACAGTGCCTGTGCGCCCTGCTCCGGTATTGGCGGAATAGTTTACGGTAACTGAGCCGGAGCTCGACCCAGCGGTTGCGCCCATAAGGGTGAGGAAGGAGGAATTCGACCAGCCGGACCAGGCGCAGCCAGCGCGGGAAGCTTGGATGAGTACAACCGCGTTTCCGGCCGCAGCAGAGGAAGAAATCGACGACGAGGACAGACTGAACGTGCACGGGAGCGAGGCCTGCGGGGTGAGAGTGATATTTGCCGTATAGATGCGATCACCCGACGTGCCTCCGTCACCGTTGGCCGCATTGCCAGCCACGAACACCTGGACATTGCCTGCGCCTGCCGCTGGTGCCGTCCACTCG
>JAWXCM010000195.1:0-2767 GCA_034408745.1 Bryobacteraceae bacterium | reverse complement strand
CACCCGCTCCGCCCGCAGCCAGGCGCGCCGCATCAATGGCCATCAGGCGCGACCGCAGCGCTTCCATCCCGCCCACCGCGTCGACCGCCACTACGGCGAGCACGATCACCATGCCCATCTTAATGACGAACTGCACCACGTCGGTAACCAGCACGCCCCACAAGCCGGACATCGTGGAAATAAATGACGTCAACGCGATCAGCCCCAGCACAATCAGCAGCGCTTCCGTCTTGCCGACGTTGAGCACCAGCATCAGAATCTTGACCATCGCCAGGTTCACCCACCCCAGCACGATGCAGTTGATCGGAAGGCCCAGATACAGCGCCCGAAAGCCACGCAGGAACGCGGCTGGACGGCCCGAGTAGCGCAACTCGCTGAACTCGATGTCGGTCATCACGCCCGACCTTCGCCAGAGCCGCGCGTAGAAGAACACCGTTAACATACCGCTGGCGACGAAGTTCCACCACACCCAGTTGCCCGCGATCCCACGTGTCGCCACCAGACCCGTAACCGCCAGCGGCGTGTCGGCCGCGAATGTGGTGGCCACCATCGACGTCCCCGCAAGCCACCAGGGCACGTTGCGCCCCGACAGGAAAAACTCATTCACGCTCTTCCCGGCACGCGACTTGTAGTAAAACCCGATGCCGATATTCAGCGCGAAGTACAGGCCTACAACGAGCCAGTCGAGCCAGGTAAGTTGCACGTTACGGATTGTCTCACCCTTGTGCCGCCGACCGCAAAAAAAACCGATATAATCGGCGCCGTGAGCACTCCAGTCAGTCGCCGATCCTTTACCGCCGCCCTTGCCGCCGCCTCCCAGGGGGCCGCCCAAACCGCCGGAGCGAAGCGCCCCAACATCCTGTTCCTGCTTTCCGACGACCACTCGGTGCCGTTTCTGGGATGCCTTGGCGATCCCACGATCCAAACGCCGACGCTCGACAAACTGGCGTCGGAAGGCATGCTGTTCAACCGCTGCTTTACCGGCGCACCGCAGTGTGTGCCCTCGCGAGCCTGCTATATGACGGGTCGCACTCCGGTCGCTGTGCGCATGGGCCGATTCAACTCACCCCTGCCCCGCGACATTAAGACCCTGCCGGAGCACCTCCGCGCCTCCGGCTACTACACCGGAATCTGCCGCCGCAATTACCACCTGGACGGCCCGGGCCGCTTCGGCCCCGTCAACCAGGAGATCGTCGAGCGCTACAACATGCTCACGTTCAAAGACCGCGTCGACATGCTCCACTCCGGAGGCACGCGGAACGACTCGGCACCCATACTGAGTAAGTTCATCGATCAGGCTGGCGCGAAGCCCTGGTTTATGTGGATGAGCTTCAACGACCCCCACTGGCCCTGGGACAAAGCCACCACCAACCCGCACGATCCGGCAAAACTGAAACTGCTGCCTCACATGCCCGATGTGCCCGGCATGCGCGACGATCTGGCGCGGCATTACGACGAAATCGCACGCGTCGACGATGAAATCTCCACCGTACTAAAGGTGCTCGATCAGCGAGGCCTGCGCGACAACACCATCGTCTTCTTCGCCGGTGACAACGGGATGGCATTCCCCAAAGGCAAGGGCTCGCTGTACGACCGTGGCCTCAACGTGCCAATGATGATGCGCTGGCCTGGCGTGATCAGGCCCGGCTCGAAATCCGAGGAACTGGTCTCCGGCGAGGATGTCGCGCCGACGCTGCTGGACGCAGTTGGAATTAAGCCCGCGCCCGAGATGTCCGGCCGCAGCTACCTCCGCCTCCTCAAGGGCGAACAGTATGAGCATCGAAAGTTCATCTACGGCGCGCGCCTCTATCACGGCAGTGCGCCCATGACGGACACCACGAAGGCCAACACCTTCGACCTCTCGCGCTGTGTCCGCTCGAAGCGCTACAAACTGATCTACAACTGCACGCCGCACATGGAGTACTGGCCTGTCGACAGCGGCAACGATCCCGGCTGGCAGCAGACCGTCGCCGCGCATAATGCAGGCAAACTCCCGCCGGCCCTCGAACAGGCCTATTTCGGTAAACGCAAGGTCTGGGAACTCTACGACCTCCATGAAGATCCCTCCGAACTGAAGAACATCTATGGCACTCCGGATCTGCAGAAGATGGTCAACGAAATGCTCGTCTACATGCAGGAATGCATGATGCGCGACCATGATTTCCTCCCGCTCCCGATGCCGGTGACGGCATAGCGCAGTGACAGCAGACCGCGAAGACGGCGCTGCTTGCATTGGGCTACTGGCGCCGGCTCACAAGAGCTGACACTGCGCGCCAGCGCGATCCTCGTACCTGTGCGTTCGTCAGGCGATCCGACGACTATGATCAAGCCGTCAGGGCCTGGGTGTCATGCCGCGATGGCCAGGTCGGGCTGTGGCTCTGGCGCGGCGGCCTGGCGGGGCTTTGGGTCTTCTGTACGAAACGAACCCATTTGCGTTGGTGGCGGCAGTTTCGGTGCGGTTGCAGTGGTGGTCGTGGTGGTTTCTTCGCGGGCCGTGGTGTTCGTCGTTGTGGCGGTGGCTGCGCTGGCAGAGGCGGCCACTGCGGTTTCTTCTGTAGTACAGAACGAAGCCATTTCCTCTTCTTCCCGCTGCTGGCGGCGTTGGCGGTCGGCTTCGTCGAGACGCTGGTTGACGAGGCGGCGGAGCTGTTCCTGGGATCGGTTGTAATCGAGCCATGCGCTGCGGCGGTAGCGGTCGAGATTTTGCCATGTCAGTTTAAATTCTTTTTTGCCCATGACGATGGCGCAGCCGAGGCGGTCGGCGTCT
>JAWXCM010000194.1:0-5498 GCA_034408745.1 Bryobacteraceae bacterium | reverse complement strand
TCGCGCTCGAATTCCCGGGGGAGCGCGGGTAGCGGGTTGGACTGAATAATCGCACGCTGGGCGGATTGATCCAGCGTAAAATTGCCGCTCGACTGCGAGATTCGTACGTTGCCGATGCTGCCGTCGCGGCGAATCTCAAACATCACGGACACGCGGTTGCGGATGCGGCCATCCAGTTCCTGGGAGCGCCAGTTGGAAGCAACGCGCTCCCGCAGAAGCTGCTCATACCAGCCGAAGCGCGCCCCGAACGGGCTGGTGGACCCTGAACCCACACCGCCGCCACCGGGAGCCTGGGCGAATATCGGCGAGTTCAGAGCCTGCCCGGTACGGCTGTAGACCTGATTCTCTTTCGGCGCCGGCACACTGGTGTACTTCTGCGGCGTCACAGGCTCGGGCTGCGGCTTCTTCTTCAGATCCTTCTGCTTCTTCTTCCCGATGGCGATGGCATCGGGCTCGGGGAGCTTCACCACTTTTTTCGGCTCGGGTTTTGGAGGCGCCGGCACCTGCGATTCGGTGTCGTTGGCGACGCGATTGACGCGGCCCTCTTTTGCCGGCATCGCGATGCTCACCGGCGTGATGCTTACAGCGCCGCCGCCCAGCGATTTGGGGTCGCCCCACTTCTCCACGCGCCCGCCGAGGTGAAAGTACGACCAGCCCGCGACAATCGCCACGATCCCGAGATGCAGCGCGGCAGCACGCAGGAACGGCCCTTTCAGGGAGTCGCGTTCATCGAGGATATCTGCGTGCCCGGGCATGGAATCTCTACCGCTTCCGCATACGGTCAGCCGAATCTTCCGGCTGCGTCACTACCTTTACTTCCAGTTTGGCAGCTCCCAGCGTGCTGATCACCTGCGCGATCGGGTCCCATACGGTGCCCTTGTCGGCGCGCAGATAAATGCCTTTTGCGTTGGGATAGCGCAGTTTCACCTGCTCACCGATGAGGTTGATGTTCACCGGTTTGTCGCCCAGAAAGAGCTCGCCATCTTTGCTGATGGTCACCATCGGCAGTTCTTCGGCGCTCTCCTTTACCGTGTTGACCTTCGGCACGTCGACCTCAAGCCCGAACTCCATCACATGCGCGGTAAGCATGAAGATGATCAGCAGCACCAGCACCACGTCGACCAGAGGGACCACGTTGATTTCAGACAGCGTGCCGCCGCCCATATTGCGAAAGCGGCCGCGACCGATTCCGCTCCCTCCGCCGTTGCCCGTCGAGAAAGCCATTTTGCCGCTATTCCTCGAAATTACGTTCGGCCGCGTTGAGAAATTCCAGCGCGAAATCTTCCATTCGCGCTCCGAATTCCTTGATACTGTGGCTGAAATAGTTGTAGGCGACAGCGGCCGGAATCGCAGCGGCCAGGCCGAACGCTGTGGCGATCAGCGCCTCGGAGATGCCGGGCGCGACGGCTCGAAGGCTCGAGCTGCCAGCCGCGCCGATGGCGCTGAATGCCCGGATGATGCCGAACACGGTGCCGAACAGACCGATGAAGGGAGAGACAGTGGCGGTGGTCGCCAGCCAGTTCATGTCGCGCTCCATGCGCGCCACTTCCTCACTGATTCCAAGCTGCAGAGTGCGCTCGAGGGCGACCTTGTTGGTGACCGTGCCGCGCGCCTTTACCTGGCGCTCCACTTCGGCGTATCCGAAGTCGAACACCGTAACCAGCGGCGACGCCCGGAACTGCTCCATAGCGAGTGCAACGGGCTGCAGGCTGCCGGCTTTGCGGAACGCGCGCAGGAACTGACTGCTGGCGCCACGAGCCGCGCGGAAACGGCTCCATTTGCCGAACACAATGGTCCAGGAGAACAACGACAGCAACAGCAGGATCCCGAGAACGACCCACGACAGGGGTCCGGCGGTTTGAACCGATTCCCAAATGCTGACCTGGAGCAAAAGCAGAGCAGTGAACAGGGCAGGCCTCCGTAACTTTCATTGTAAACGTCCGAAACACAAATGCCGGATTTTGTTTCGCGTGAACGCGTGAACGCCTTCTCAGACGCAGCACTGCTGAGGAAAGTCGAAGCTGTTTGTTTTCAGTCGATGGTGACGTTCGTGATCAGTAGTTCAGCTTCTGCAGATAATCGAAGCTCTTCTGCAGCGACTCCACCGGATTCCCGGGCGTCTGGTCCTGCTCGACGAAGAAGTGCTGCACATTCGAGGCCGCCACCAGTACCGACTTGATGTCGATTACTCCCGAACCCACGTCCTGAAACGCTTCGCGGGGGACCTTCTCGTTGTACTGCGGCGACACAACGGCCTTTGACACATTCTTGATGTGCATCAGTGTCACCCGCTTGCCGTACTTTTTCAGCACCGCCACCGGGTTGACGCCACCCACCTGGCTCCACATGATGTCGAGCTCCAGGGAGACCAGCTTCGGATCCGCCGTGTTCATCAGGACGTCGAGCAACGTGCCTTTGCCCGGCACCGGCTCGAACTCAAACGCGTGGTTGTGATACGCCAGTTGCAGACCTGACTTTTTGCAGATCTCACCCGCCTTGTTCAGCGTGTCGCCGAGCTTCTTGATGACGTCTTCCCCGCCCCGGTCCTGCGGCGCGATGTAGGGGCACACGGCGAACTTGAAGCCTTTTTTCTTCGCGTCGTCCAGAGCGGCGGGAAGTTTATCCTGATTGCGCGTGAACAACTGTGTGTCGAGGTGCAGGCTGACGGGCTGGATTTTCGTCTGCTTCAGCGCCGCCCAGACCTTGTCGAGGTTCGCGGCCACACACTCGGCCTCGCGAAAGCCGATCTTCTCCAGCGCCTGGATGGTCTCGGTAGTCTTGTCCCCGATCACGCTGCGAACAGTGTAGAGCTGCACTCCCACCGTCTTGAGCGTCCTGGCGGACACGGGGATCACACTCGCGGCGGCGGCGGTTGCGGCCAGGAACTGGCGCCGGTTCAGATTGGTCATCGATACAGGTATATCGCAATCCTCAGCGCCAGCGCAGGAACGCGCCGACGCCACCGACCTCGGACAGCAACTCGGGGTCTTCGATGAAGGTGACGTGCGCGTCGGTCTGCCCGGCACGGGTGACCAGGAGATCGGCCAGGAGCACCTGCCGCGGTTCGTCGCTTTCGGTGCCACCTTCGGAATCGGGGATCTCCGGGGCGAGCACCGCTTCCACCGATTCCGGTTCGGCATGCTCCTGCTCCAGATTCGCGCTGATCAGCACTTCGTCCACCTGGCCGTTCGCCAGCGCCGCTAACGTATCCTCCGGGCCGACGCAGGCGAGGCCTCGAGCACGGTACTGCACCATCATGCGCTCCACTTTGTCGGCGTCCGACCGCGCGTCTTCCTCACGCATGCGCTGCAGGGTGGTCTCGAACACTTCCTGGTCGGAAGACTTCAGGTCGAGCCGCAGTACATCCACAACCTTGTCGGCCAGGTGCTTCGGCATCTCACCCTGCAGCACGGTCATCATCTGCGGCTCGCCGGTGAGCAGGATGTGCTTTATGCCTTCCTCGCGCACCAGCCGGTCCAGTACCTCGACGACCTCTTTCGCATGGCTTTGATGCGCGTTTTCCACACGGCGCTGGTATCGCGCCTGAGACCAGCCACCCACTTTCACGCGATGCACCTTCTTACCCTTCACCTGCTCCGTGTCGATGGTCTGGCCGAGGCCGAAGACAAAGATGCGCGCCGAGTTCGCATCGGTCAGCAAGGCCGCATACCTCGGATACTCGTCGTCGAGACGCGTGAGGTGATAAAGATGCGGCTGATTGTAGATGTAGAGGCGATGGCCGTCGAGCGGGACGTTGAGCTGCACAGCCTCCCACAGCCCTGCGCCCGAGCAGGCAAACAGAGCTACGCCGTTGGCTGATGGCGCAAGCTCGTTCTCGAGCCATGCATGAATGCGCTCTATGTCGGCGTCGAGGCTCTTGCGCTCCTCAGTGCCGGTTTCCCATGTCTTGACGCGGGTCGCGAGCTCCTTACGAAGGAACCCTTCGTACTGGTCGCGGCCCCGGGCGTCGGCCTGGGTGTTCAGGTAGAGCGAAATGACAGGAAGCGTGGTGGGCTCCCAGGAAAGCAGGCGCTGCAGGGGCTCCTCTACGGACTGCAGCGTGGGGGAATCAACGGTCTCCGTCTGTGACATCGGAGAGTTCCGTGCATGCTGGTAGCCATGTGCTAAGTGGTTGATTTGCGGTCGGTGCGGAGGAAAATTCTACCTGCGCGTTTCACAAATAGCGGGATTAGTCAGGAAGGCCTCAGTCATGTTATAAACCTAACGACAGGAGTATTTTCCAAATACTCACTGGCTCTTGTTTCTGAGCGTTGCCTGGCCATTCGGATTTGGGCCGGGTAGACCCGACCTGAGGAGGTCTTTTGTGATCTGTCCGGTTGTCACTCGAATCGCGGCAGCAGCTTTTGCTGTATTCGCCTCATCTGGCATGCTGATGGCGCAATTCAGCATGACTGCGTCCTCTTCACCGCTGAACTTCTCGTATGCTACGAACCAGACGCTACCAATTGACCTGACGACCAACATCACCTCACAGGTGACCGGCTTCGTCAACATCAGCGTGTCAGACAACCTCGCGGGTTTGGTCGCGGTGTCGCCGAACACTGCGTTCGTCAGCACCAGCCCGACCGTCCTGACCGTGCGACTGACCAACCCCAGCCAGGCGACGACCCAACGGTCTGGCGAACTCCGGGTTACGTCCGGCACAGCCGGGCTGTCGAGCCTTGTCATTCCGATCAACCTGTACCCCGGCGGTGTCACCGGCGGCACCAGTGCGCTGAATGCCTCACCCAGTTCGGTGTCGATGACTTACACGCCCAACACAGTCGGGCAGGTGCAGTTCGCCGTCACTCTGAGTTCGGTGTATTTCGGCTCGCTCACCCCCACGCTCTCCTTCCCGCTGTCGCAGTACATGTACGTGACGCCGAATCCGGTATCGAGCCAGTCCACATTTACGCTCTACCTGAATCCGCAGTTCGCGCCGACAACGACGGCCACCTCCGGAACGCTCACGCTGACTCCCACCTCGACCTCGAGCGGACTTCCGACGCTGACCATCCCGATCACGATTTCACCTTTCGGCGCATCGACGTCGAACATCCTCGCGTCGCCGTCGTCTATTTCTTTCAACTCGATATTGCTCACACAAAACGTCACCCTGACGTCGCCGGTTACGACATCCCTCATCGCGAGCCCCTCAGCCAATCTGGGCAACTGGATCACGGTACCCTCGCTGATTTCTTCCAACGGAACGTTCATCATCGGCCTGTCGAACATTCAGGCGTTTCCGAACGGAACCTCTGGTTCGATTACGCTGAGCCCCGTCAACGCCGGTACCGGTCTGAACCCGGTAACCATCCCGATCACGATCACCCCTGGCACGGCTTCGGGCGCTTTGTCGGCCAACCCGACCAGCCTCACTTTCTCCTACGGAATCGGAACTACGAACCGTATCGACCAGACGCTGAGTACAACATCCGCATTCACGACGCTGCTGACCGCCAGCCTCACTCCATCACTGGCGTCGAGCATTTCGGTAC
>JAWXCM010000193.1:0-8198 GCA_034408745.1 Bryobacteraceae bacterium | reverse complement strand
GAATCAACTGCTGCGGCCGTTCTCGCAAATGAATGGGCTCAGCCAGAGCTGGACCCCGGACGGACGCGTCAAGACGCACTCGCTGGAAGCCACTTTCCAGCGCCGCTTCTCTTCCGGCTTTACGTTCAACGGCGGGTATACGGCGCTGTGGGAGCGCGACCGCGACTTCTATTACAACGAGTTCGACGTGCTGCCGTCCTGGCGGCAGACCAACGCGGGGGTGCCGCACCGCTTCTCGGCCACCGGAATCTACGAACTGCCGTTCGGCAAGGGCCGAATGCTCTTCCACGGCGGCATCATGAATGTGTTGATGGGCGGATGGCAGGTCGCCGCGACCTATGAAATTCAGCCCGGCCCGCTGCTGGACTGGGGCAACGTGTTCTACACCGGCGACCCGTCGAATGTCAACAACGTCGGCCGCACGCTCGACCGATGGTTCAATACCGATGGCTTCGAGCGGAATAATGCCCGGGTGCCGGCCGCGTTCCAGACTCGCGTTTTCCCGCAGCGCGTCGACGGACTGCGCGGCGATGGTCTGAACCGCATGGACGCCAATGTGCAGCGCGACATCAAACTGCATGAGCGCCTGACCCTGCAGCTCCGCCTCGACGCACTGAACGTCGCCAACCGCTCGCAGTTCGAAAACCCGAACCTCGACCCGGTGTCGACCAACTTCGGCCGCGTCACCAACAACACCTCAAGCACGATGCGCTTCCTGCTGATCCAGGCGCGCCTCCGCTTCTAACCGTGCCGAGTCTGCCCCATCATGCCGTATGGTGGGGCAGACTCGTCTTGTTCACACGGCCGAAAGCGGGCTGCTTCTGATAATCGCTTACCGCCCGCTCGGACGTCTCCAGATCCGCGATCCAGATGGCATTCCGTCGAAGCAATTCTTCCGACTGGGCGCTCTTGTAGTTGCAACTCTACAGCCGCACTACCTTTGGTGTGCGCCACGGGTGGCCGAGAGCTGCAGGAAGTCCGCATCTGCGGACGTCACCCGCGGGCCTCGAATACACGGCTGCCCGGAACGCTGGCCCGGTGTAAGGGTGGATGCGGGAGAGGTCCGCAACGGCGGGACTGTTCTCTGTAGTGGCCACGTCCCTGTTGTCTCGCGTTTCGTGACCAGAAATAAAAATGCCCGCCCACCGGCCCCAACACCGGTGAGCGGGCATCAATCAAACGCGTCGACTAACGGGTACCGGCCAGCGTATAGCTGCCGAGCACTCGCATATAGTTGCCGCGCTCAAAGGCGCTGGGATCCGGAACACGCCGGGCGCTCATCGCACCCTGCATTTCCGCGATCGTGTGATAGTCATTCTTCAGCATCCAGTCCTGCAGATCGTAAATCATCTGCTTCGCATGGACGATCCCGCGTTCCAGCAGCGCCGACGTCGACATGGCCACCCGAGCACCGGCCATCATGCACTTGATGATGTCCGACGCCGAATGCACCCCTCCGGTGATGGCCAGATCCGCCCGGACATTGCCGAACAGAATCGCGGCCCAGTGCAACCGCATCAGCAACTCCTGCGGAGTCGACAGATGGAGGGTACTGACCAGTTCCTTGTTCTCCAGATCGAAATCGGGCTGATAGAACCGGTTGAAAATCACCAGCGCGCTGGCTCCGGCGTTGTCGAGCTTGCGTGCCATATCCGGAATCGAGCTGAAATACGGCCCGATCTTAACCGCGATCGGAATTGCGATCTGTGACCGAACATCGGCCACGATGTCGCAGTAGCGCTGCTCCACCACCGAACCGGGGAGCTCCGGGTCGCTGGGGATCTCATAGAGATTCAGCTCCAAAGCGTCCGCGCCGGCCTGCTCCATCAGCTTCGCGTAGCGCAGCCAGCCGCCGTGCGAAACTCCGTTCAGGCTCGCAATAATCGGCACCCGGGCTGCGATCTTGCACTTTTGAATGTGCTCCAGATACGCTTCCGGCCCAAGGTTGTAGCCCGACATATCGGGAAAGTAATCGGACGCTTCGGCCTGCGCGACTCCCGAAGAGAGCGCGCGGTCAAGAGCGGCGGCTTCGGCGTCGATCTGCTCTTCAAACAGCGAGTGCAGAACAATCGCGCCGACTCCTGATTCAGCCAGACGCACCACGTGGGCGACGTCCTTGCAGAGTGGGCTGGAGGAGGCCACGAGCGGGGTTTCCAGCGTCAGTCCGAGATAGGTGGTGGAAAGGTCAACCATCATGTTCGTGTCTCCTCGTTACTTTGCTGCTTTCGCGGTGGCTTCCTGGACCACGGCGGCGGCGGCGGCTTCAATCGGCGAGCCGGCCATCGACGCCATGTGCTCGTACATCTTCCAGCGGGTTTTCACGTCGGACTGCGCTTCCTTCAACAGGGCCGCAGCCGCCGCCGGAGCCGAGTGAACCAGCATGGTGTACCGGGTCTCGTTGTAGATGTACTTCTCCAGCGGAATCGCAGGCGCCTTGGAATCCAGCTGGAACGGGTTCTTGCCCTGTTCGACCAGCGCGGGGTTGTAGCGGAACAGCGGCCAGTAGCCCGACTGCACGGCCAGTTTCTGCTGGTCGAGCCCGTGCTTCAGGTCGTAGCCGTGAGCGATGCAGTGGCTGTAAGCGATGATCAGCGAAGGCCCGTTCCAGGCCGCGGCCTCATTGAACGCCTTCAGCGTCTGCATGTCGGACGAACCCATGGCTATGCGGGCGACGTACACGTTGCCGTACATCATGGCCATCATCGCCAGGTCCTTCTTGGCGGTCGGTTTGCCACCAGCCGCGAACTTGGCAACTGCGCCGCGGGGTGTCGCTTTCGACATCTGGCCACCCGTGTTCGAGTAGACCTCGGTGTCCAGCACCAGGATGTTCACGTTGCGGCCGGAGGCCATCACGTGATCGAGGCCGCCGTATCCGATGTCGTAGGCCCATCCGTCGCCGCCCAGAATCCACACGCTGCGGTCGACCAGCGCGTCCGCCAGTGCTTCCAGGTCTTTCGCCTGGTAACTGGAGCCGTTGAACGACCCGCCCGCGAGGGCCTTTTTAAGAACCGCGACGCGCTCACGCTGCATGGCGATTCCAGCCTCGGTCGACTGGTCGGCGTGCAGCAACTCGCTCACCAGTTCATCGGCGCCCAGCTGAGGTGCCAGCCGGTTGAGCAACTCACGTGCATACTCGGTCTGCTTGTCGATGGACAGCCGCATGCCGAGCCCGAACTCCGCGTTGTCTTCGAACAGCGAGTTGGACCACGCCGGACCACGCCCCTGCAGGTTCTGCGAGTACGGTGTCGTCGGCAGGTTGCCGCTGTAGATGGAGGAGCAGCCCGTAGCGTTCGCGATCACCGCGCGGTCGCCGAACAACTGCGTCATCAGCTTGACGTACGGAGTCTCGCCGCAACCCGAGCATGCGCCCGAGAACTCGAACAGCGGCTGCAGAAGCTGGACGTCCTTGATGGTGTTTAAGGCCACCATGGAGCGGTCGAATTCCGGCAGATTGAGGAAGAAGTCCCAGTTGGCGCGCTCGGTTTCGCGGAGCGGCAACTGGTCTTCCATGTACAGCGCCTTCTTGCTGGCATCGGACTTCGATTTCGCCGGGCAGACTTCCACGCAGAGCTCACAGCCGGTGCAGTCTTCCACCGCAACCTGAAGCGTGTACTTCTTGCTGGCGTAGTCTTTCCAGCGGGCCGGAACGGCCTTGAACGTGGAAGGCGCCGCCGTCAGCTTGTCCGAATCGTAGATCTTGGCCCGAATCACCGCGTGCGGGCAAACCAGAACGCACTTGCCGCACTGGATGCAGAGTGCCTCATCCCATACAGGCACCGTCAGCGCGATGTTGCGCTTTTCCCACTGCGCCGTGCCGGTCGGATACGTGCCGTCGTTCGGCATCGCGCTGACCGGAAGCAGATCGCCCTCGCCATTGATGATCCTGCCGAGAACGCTGCGGACGAATTCCGGAGCTTCGGCCGGCACTGGCGGGCGGAACTCGATGCTGCTGCTGACTTCTGACGGAACAGTCACCTGAACCAGATGCTGCAGCGTCGCGTCGACCGCGGCGAAGTTCTTCAGCACCACCGATTCACCGCGCTTGCCGTAGGTCTTTTTGATCGAGTACTTAATGCGCTCAATCGCTTCTTCACGCGGCAGAACGCCGGAGATCGCAAAGAAGCAGGTCTGCATGATGGTGTTGATGCGGCCACCCATCCCCGTCTCCTTGGCGACCTTGTAGCCGTCGATCACGAAGAACCGCAGATTCTTTTCGATGATCTGCTTCTGCAACAGCCGGGGCAGCTTGTCCCAAACCTCGTCGACGCCGAAATGCGAGTTCAGCAGGAACACCGCGCCGGGCTCGGCATTCTTCAGCACGTCGAGCTTTTCCAGCAGCGTGAACTGGTGGCAGGCGATAAAATTCGCGCGGCTCACCAGGTAGGTGGACTGGATCGGCTTCGGTCCGAAGCGCAGGTGGCTGATGGTAATCGAGCCTGACTTCTTCGAGTCGTACACGAAGTAGCCCTGTGCGTAGTTGTCGGTCTCTTCGCCGATGATCTTGATCGAGTTCTTGTTCGCACCAACAGTGCCGTCCGAGCCCAGTCCGTAGAACAGGCAGCGGACCGTTTTCGGGTCCTCAGTGGAGAACGCCGGATCGTAGTCGAGGCTGGTGTGCGACAGGTCGTCGTTAATGCCAATCGTGTAGTGATTCTTTGGCTTCGACTTCACCATCTCGTCAAATACGCCCTTGATCATCGCAGGCGTGAATTCTTTCGACGACAGGCCATAACGTCCACCAACTACGCGCGGCTTCGGTCCATCTTCGGCTTCGCTCAGCGCGGTGACCACGTCCAGGTACATCGGCTCGCCTACCGCGCCTGGTTCCTTGGTGCGGTCGAGCACGGAGAGCACCTTGCACGTCGCCGGCAGCTTCGCGAGGAACGCCTCGGCCGGGAAGGGCCGGTACAGGCGAATCTTCAGCAGGCCGACCTTCTCGCCCTGGCTCAGCAGGTAGTCGACGGTCTCTTCAGCGGCTTCTGAGCCCGAGCCCATCAGCACAATCACACGCTCCGCATCGGGTGCGCCGACGTAGTCCACCAGGTTGTACTGGCGTCCCACGATGGAAGCAAACTTGTCCATCGCGGCCTGCACGATGCCCGGAACTCTCTCGTAATAAGGGTTCACCGTCTCGCGCGCCTGGAAGTACACGTCGGGGTTCTGCGCGGTTCCCCGCAGCACCGGATGATCCGGCGACATGCAACGCGAGCGGTGACGCTGGATCAGCTCGTTGTCGAGCATCGCCTGCATATCCTCAGAGGTCAGTTGTTCCAGCTTGGCCACTTCGTGAGACGACCGGAAGCCGTCAAAGAAATGGACAAACGGGATCTGCGCTTCGAGAGTGGCTGCCTGCGCAATCAGCGCGAAGTCCATAATCTCCTGCACGGAGTTGGACGCCAGCATGGCCCAGCCAGTCTGTCGAATGGCCATCACGTCCTGGTGATCGCCGAAGATCGAAAGGCCCTGAGCGGCAATGGCTCTGGCGGCGACATGGAAGACGGTCGGCGTCAGTTCGCCGGCAATCTTATACATGTTGGGAATCATCAGCAGCAAGCCCTGCGATGAAGTGAAGGTGGTGGCGAGAGAGCCGGCCTGCAGCGCACCGTGGATCGCTCCCGCGGCGCCGCCCTCGCTCTGCATTTCCATTACTGAGGGGACAGTCCCCCAGATGTTGGTCCTGGCCTCGGAGGACCACTGATCGGACCATTCGCCCATGTTCGAGGAGGGCGTGATCGGGTAGATCGCGATTACCTCGTTAGTTTTATGAGCGACATAGGCCGCCGCTTCATTCCCGTCGATGGTTACTTTGGGTCTCGTCATGCGTTTTCCAGATGGATGTTGACCTTTCAAATGCACTTTTGGGACCGTTGTGGCAGATCCCGTGAATGTTGGACTTATCTACAGTGGTGTGGTGTTTTCCAACAACCGGTGGGGCGGGTTTTCGCGCTGATTGGGGCATTTGCCTCTGCGATTTGCAACCAACACCAGGATGAGAGTATTATGGCGTGGTGCGACATGTCGTAAAACATAATGGCCACGGGCCGGTGTCCGAAACGGTCTTCCTCATCCTGCTGTCGCTGGCCGAAACGCCCCGCCACGGATACGCGATCCTCCAGGACGTGGAAGCCCTGACCGAGGGCCGCGTCAAACTCAGCACCGGGACCTTATATGGAGCGCTTCGAAGGCTGCTCGACGACGGCTCCATCCGCCGCTTTGCCGAGGCCGACCCTTCGCGCGACCGCCAGGCGTATGAACTGACTGGCAGGGGCAGGGAACTGGTGGCTGCCGAAGTCCACCGCATGAACCACCTGACGGCAACCGCGCAGGCAAGGCTTGCGGGCAGGGAGGCATAAGAGATGCGCGCACTGTACCGACTGCTGCTCAGCCTCTACCCGCGCCAGATTCGCCGCGAGTTTGGCGACGAGATGCTCGACGTCTTCGATCAGGCCAACGCCGAAGCCCGCCAGAATGGGTTCGTTTCGTATCTCCGCTTCTGCCTGCGGGAACTGGCCGGGCTGTTCGTATCGATCGTTGTGCGGGAGCAACTCGTCCGACACCGGCGCTGGATGATTCAGGGTGGGATCGCGGGCCTGCTACTCGCTGGCGTTGCGGCGGCCGCCATCGCCTCCCGGCCTTACATCTCCACCGCTACTCTGCGCCTGCTACCGCAAGTCATCCCTGAGCGCCTGGTTGCGCCGCAAACCTCACAGACTCCTGAACTCGCGCTGCAACGCCTCTCGGAGGTGGTTACAGCGCGAAGCAGCCTGGCAACCATGATCGTGGCATACGGCATGTACGCCGACAAGCAGAAGGTCATGCCGGTGGAGGATGTGATCGAAGAGATGCGGAAAGACATCATCATTGAGAGCCGTGGCGATCGCATGCTTGGCGTGTCGTTCCGCTATCCCGACCGGATGCTGGCTCAGAAGGTGACAGCGGACCTCGTTTCCCGTGTAATGACGGAGTATACCCGGGAGCGAACCACCCAGTCGAGCCTGACAGCGCAGTTCATGAAAGAACAGGTTGACCTTGCGGCGATCGAATGGGAAGAAGCCATGTCCAGGCTGCAGGAGGCCGAGAAAAGTGGCAAATCTACTGCGCGGGCCCGTCTCGACACCGACATCGCCCGGCAGCGCTACGAAGCGACTAGCGCCCGCCACGCCGAATCACGTATGACCGAATCCATGGAAAAGCGCCAGCAGGGCGCCGTGCTTGAACTTCTCGACCCCGCGTCATTGCCCGCCGACGATCATCCGAACGTGTACGTCTGGGTTGCCTGGGGCGCGCTCGGCGGATCGATCCTCGGATGGCTCGTTTCGACTCTTCTCGCCATGCGCCGCTCGGCCGTTATCCGCCAGGCAGAGATCTGAGCGGGCGCGGTCTCGATCCGTTCGCCGCGCGGTACGGGCACGGCTCAGCAATGCCTTATTTCTGTGCCGGGACGGTCACCCACAGGCTCGGCACACGGAACGCACGGCCTGCACCGCCGCCGGAATCGTAAACCCAGCAGAAAGACCCGCGTCGCCTTCGCAGTCCTGCTCGCCAACATCGAAATCGACCCCCCTCCGCGTGTACCCCGCGGTTTCCGGCCATGTCGAGACCGTGGGCAAGCGCGACCTCGCATCCGAAATGGCCGCCGCGCGCTGGCGCCTCCGCCCGGCCTCGGCTGCCGGCACTTCGCTGTCCCGCGAATCATGGCAATCCAAAGTCGCAATCCCGTTCCTGGGAGCGATAGATCGCCGGAAGTCCGGATGTGTCGCGGCGGCCGCCGGAGCAACTACGTGTTTATCGATCTACCTGCTGAGAACCAGGATGCAGCTTCAATCGCGGAGCCGCGCCACAAGGGCGAGGCTGGCTCGCAGATCCCGCTGCCAAACGGCATTGCTGCGGTCCAGCGTGGCCAGGCGTTCATCGATTGTCAGGCTTTCTTGCGCCAGACGAAGAGCCTCCGTTCGGTCGCCCCGTCCCTCAAGAGTTTGGGCCAGGACCGTAAGGGTGAAGCTCAGGTCGCGCTGCCAGCCGGCGTTGGACGGATCGGCCTGCGCCAGCCGTTGACTCACCTGCAGCGACTCGCGGTAGGCCACCAGCGCGGCCGCCAGATCGCCCTGGCCTCGCAGTACGTTGCCTACCCTCTCCTGACTCACGCTCAGGTCGCGCTGCCAGACGGCGTTGGACGGATCGGCCTGCGCCAGCCGTTG
>JAWXCM010000192.1:0-55083 GCA_034408745.1 Bryobacteraceae bacterium | reverse complement strand
GGGCTGGGTGGATCCGAAGCGGGTCGGCCTGATGGGGTGGAGCCAGGGCGGATATATTTCCGCGTTTCTGACCACGAGTTCGTCGAAATTCGCCGCTGTTTCGGTGGGTGCCGGGATATCGAACTGGGCGACGTATTACTACAACACGGATATCACGCCGTTCACGATTCAGTATCTGGGACAGAACCCGGCGGAGGATCCCGAGATCTATCGGAAAACGTCGCCGATGACGTATATCAAACAGGCGAAGACGCCGACGCTGATCCAGCACGGGGAGTTGGACAGGAGGGTGCCCATCGCCAACGGGTATGAGCTGCGGCAGGGTCTGGAAGACAGGGGCGTGCCGGTGGAGATGATCGTATACAAGGGCTTCGGGCACGGAGTGAATAAGCCGAAGGCTCGGCGGGCTGTACTGGAGCACAACCTGCAGTGGTTCAACCACTACATCTGGGGCGACGCGAGGCCGGAGTTTGTCGATCCGGCTGTGCCCAGGAAAAGTAAGGACGAGAAGGCTACTTCCGGCCTAACAGGCCTTTGATGCGGTCGAGCAACGAGGGCTTCGGTGTGTCGTCAGGCACAGTGTCATCCTTATCATCAGCGGCGTCCGTTGGGGCTTTCCCTTCGGTGGTCGCGCCTGGGGTTCCGGGCTTCATTTCCCACGGCTCTTCGCCGATTTTGCGAACCATGTAGCCTTCGAGGCGATAGGTACGGCGGACCAGCTTATCGTCGTCGCCGCGCACGATTAGCGCGAACTGCGGCGTTGCGCCACTGGTGACAATGACGGGGTAGAAGCCCTCGACGCGCCGTTCGATGTAGGCCGTTTCATAGCGATGCCTGCGCAGCATGTAGATGAACACGCGAAAGCTTTCGAAATCGGCGCCGAGGCCGGAATCGCGGGTGGTGGTCCAGAGCCAGTGATGCTTGAGCTGGTCGCCATCCTGAACGTCGCCAAGAGAGTGGTAGGACGTAATTCGCGCGCCCTCGGAGTACTGCGCCACGTCATCGGGAATCGCCATGACGAGGTTGCGGGTGGTGGCCCAACCTGCGCGCCCTTCTTTGGTGCGGACGAGGCTCCAGTCTTCCATGGGAATGGGCTTCGGGGGCTTGGCAGCCGCGGCAACCGGCTTGTCGGAAGGTGGCTCGGGGGGATCGGTTTTCGAGAGCTCACGCCAGTTTGAGGGCAGCGTTGGTGCGGCCGGGCGCGGCGGTGGAGGGTCCTTCGGTTCCTTCTTCTCCTTCTTCTTCCGGGGAGGTGGAGCGGGCTTCGCCACCTGGAAACCGGGTGACTGGGCGGCGTTGGAGCGGGGGACTAACTGGTGTCCCACCACGTCGACTTTGATGCCTTCGGTGAGGCGGTAGAAGCTGGTGGAAACGCGGCTGGGCTCGGTATGAATGTTGAGGGCGGCGTAGACGGTTGCCTCACCCTGCGACGGGAGGGCTTTGGCTCGTCTGGAGAGGGTCTCAAGCGCTTCCATCTGTTCCGGGCCGAGGAGGTTTCGGATTTCGGTCCAGCCCTCTTCATTGCGCGGTGTACGCACTCGGACGAATCTGCGGCGAACCTGCAGGACCTGGAGGGTCTCGCCATGTTTGGCGCTGGCCACCGTTTTCGATGCGGGGTGAATCTCAGCGCGGAGGTTGAGGGAAACGGGCCCGGCGAAGGCGGTGGCGATGGACGGATCGCGTTTGGTTTTCTCCCCCTGCTGGCATCCGGCGAGAAGGGCGAGTGCCGCTGCAAAGACGACGATTCGAAGCCGTCGGGACAAGTCCAGCGGGGACACGCTTAGCAGGCTCGCGTACGCAGGATTCGGGTGCCCGGTGTTCCGGTGAGCGCGACTGGCCCGGCGCCGGCCGAAACTTTCCAGCACTGTCCAGCTTCGAAGGGTTTGCCTGCCAGCGTCCCCGAACCTGCCACCGGGATGAGTAAATACTCGCACTCCACACTGGACGCTGCCGGCGCGGAAATCTCTAACATTTCGGTGAGGAAATGATCGCACGCGACAGGGAACTCGCGGCGGCCGTTACAACGCGTGAGGTCGCTGACAGCGAGACCTTTTTCGAGGTGCAACTCGCGCGGACGGTTGTAGTCGTACAGCCGGTAGGTGACGTCGGAATTCTGCTGGATCTCACACACGATGAGGCCTTCACCGAGGGCGTGTATGGTGCCGGCCGGAGCGAGGAGCGTGTCGCCGGCTTTGACGGGAACCCATTCGACGAGATCGAGAACGGCGCCGTTGGCGATGGCTTCACGGAGAGCTTCGAGCGTGACGTCGCAGTTCAGGCCGAGGGCGATGGTGGCCTCGGGCGCGGCATCGAGGACATGCCACATTTCGGTCTTGCCACGCGACTGCTCATGGAGAGCGGCGAACTCGTCTCGCGGGTGGACCTGAATGGAAAGCCGCTGGGAGGTGAAGAGGAACTTCACCAGCAGAGGGGATTCGTCGTCGAGTGGAAACCAGACTTCGCCGATGCGTTTTTCATGCTGTCCGAAGAGGGGCGCCAGATCATGACGCCCCCACACTCGTTCGATAAACAAGGGTTCGATTTGAAGAACGTCAGGCGAGCCAGACATTATGCGTTGACGATGAACTGGTGGATGCGGCCGAGCCCGCGGCGCAGTTCGTCCATGGACGCGGCGTAGGAGATCCGGACATGGTCACTGGTTCCAAAGGCCTCGCCTGGTACGACGGCAACATGGGCTTCAGCGAGCAGTTTTTCGGCGAACTGCATGGAGTTGTCGATGCCGTTGCGGCCGTAGGCGCACGCGATATTCGGGTAGGCGTAGAACGCACCGCGGGGCGGGGTGATGGTAACGCCCGGGATCTGCCGAAGCCGGTCGATGACGAAGTCACGGCGCTGCGCATATTCGGCGAGCATAGTATTTACTGAGCTCTGGTCGCCACGGACGGCTTCGACAGCAGCCTTCTGTGAGATGGACGTCGGGTTGGAGGTGCTGTGGCTTTGCAGCTTGTTGACGGAGGCGATGACGTCGGCCGGGCCGAGGCCGAAGCCGATGCGCCATCCGGTCATGGCGTAGGTTTTCGACAGTGAGCCAGCTACGAGGATGGTGTCCTTTGCCTGCTTGCTGGAGGCGATGGAGAAGGGCTCGCTGTCATAGAGAAACTTGCAATAGCACTCGTCTGTCATCAGCCAGATGCCGCGCTTGCTGGTGAGGTGGAGGATGCGCTCAAACTCCTCACGGTCGATGACGGCGCCGCTGGGGTTGGAGGGCGAGTTGATGATGACGAGGCGCGTTTTGTCGTTGAGGTACGGCTCAATCATGGCCGCCGTGAGGACGAAACCGTCCTCTTCCCGGGTGGGAACGAAGACGGATTTCGCGCCGCAGTAGGCCACCACGTCGTGATAAGTCACCCAGTAGGGGACGGGGATGATGACTTCGTCGCCGGGGTTGAGCAGGGCCTGGGTGAGACCGAAGATGACGTGCTTGCCACCGACGCTGACGACGCATTCGGCGGTCTTGTAATCGGTGCCGAAATCGAGGGCATGGCGCTCACAGAGTGCCTGCTTCAGTTCCTGAGTTCCACCGGCGGGGGTGTATTTGGTGAAGTTGCCGTCGATGGCGCGGATGGCCGCCTGCTTGATGTTGTCAGGGGTTGGGAAGTCCGGCTCGCCGGCACCAAAATCGACCACGTCGACGCCTTCGCGGCGCAGGCGGTCGGCGTCCGCGGCCACCTTCATAGTGGACGAGACGGTGATGAGATTGATGCGATCTGAAAGTTCGTGGGATGTGGCGGGCATGGTCACGACCTGGCTCCGTGGATTCTGTTTTTAAGGTGTTGTTCGATCTGCGGCGGTACGAGATCAGAGACCCCGCCGCCCAGACGAAAGACTTCTTTGACGATATGAGAACTGATGTAGGAATACGCTTCGCCGGCCATGAGGAACATGGTCTCGATGTCGGGGCGGAGACGGCGATTCATGAGTGCCATCTGCCATTCGTACTCGTAATCGGAGATGGCGCGGATGCCGCGAACGATCAGCGTTGCGTTGTGTTTCGAGGCGAAATCGACGAGCAGGCCTTCGAAGGAATCGACCTTGACGTTGGGAAACGGGGTGATGACTTCGCGGACCATTTCGAGGCGCTCCTGCACGCAGAAAAGGGGCTGCTTGCGTTCATTACTGAGAACGGAAACGACAAGCTGATCGACCAGACGCGAGGCTCTTCCTATGAGGTCGAGATGCCCATTTGTGATGGGATCGAAGGAGCCCGGGTAGATGGCGATCAGTTTACGGCTTGTAGAGGAGTCTGGCTGCGCGGCCACCGACGGGTGTTTCCTTGTTCGTCCTGTGCAGGGATTTCCTGTCATTGTAACAGGCGGTTTGCTGGGCACCCCCGCTGGGGAACGGTCGGTGGTGGCGGCGAGTTTTGGCGGGTCTGGGGACCCGCCGCAGCCTTGAGAGGCTGCCCCCCTCTTGTTTGTCGCATACAATGGCCGCGATGATGATGTCTCGTCGGGAATTGATGGCTTCGATGCCGGCCATGGGTGCTGTTGCGGCTGCGCAGTCGGGTGCAGGCTCGCGGAAGCCGAACGTGATTGTGATTGTGGCTGATGACCTGGGCTGCACGGATCTGGGTTGTTTCGGCGCGGGGGATTTGAAGACGCCGCATCTGGATGAGCTGGCGAAATCGGGCGTGAAGTGGACCAGCTGGTACTCAAACGCTCCGGTTTGCGCTCCGGCGCGGGGGTCGATACTTACCGGGCGGTATCCGCAGCGTCACGGCGTCGTGCAGAACGGGCGGGAGCTGGATCCGGCGAAACAGAAGACGCTGGCCGCGCTGCTGAAGCCGGCAGGATATGCGACTGCCTGTATCGGCAAGTGGCATCAGGGGCACGCGGAGAACACGGTTCCGAATGCGCACGGGTTCGATTACTTTTACGGGTTTCATTCCGGGTGTGTCGATTTCTATTCGCACCGGTATTACTGGGGCGATGCCGGCGGGACGGTGAATTATCACGACCTGTGGCGCAACCGGACTGAGATTTTTGAGGACGGGCAGTATCTGACCGAGCGGATCACGGCCGAGACGAAGGGGTTTCTGGAGCGGTCGGCGGGTAAGCCGTTTTTCGCCTATGTCGCGTACAACGCGCCGCATTATCCGATGCATGCTCCGGCGAAGTATGTGGAGCGGTTCGCCGGTCTGGAGCCGGAGCGCCGGACTTACGCAGCGATGATTGCCGCTGTGGATGACGGCGTGGGGGAGATCCGGGCCACGCTGCGGCGGCTGGGTCAGCTGGAGAATACGCTAATCGTCTTTGCCGGTGACAATGGGGCCACAACGGAGAAGCGCGCGGGTTTGAACCAGCAGTTCGCGACGGCCGGGCAGAACGGGCCGTATCGCGGGTTCAAGTTCAGTTTGTTCGATGGCGGGATGCATGTTCCCGCGATTGTGAGCTGGCCGGGAAAGATCCGCGGCGGGCAGGTGAATGCGGAGATCGCAATGTCGATGGACATTGTTCCGACGGCGCTGGAGGCGGCGGGGGTGAAGGCTCCTGAGGGGTACCAGATCGACGGGTGGAGCGTGCTGCCGATGGCGTTGAGTGGCGCGAAGAGTCCGCATGACCATATCGCCTGGGCCTCGGCGGGGCAACAGGCGCTGCGGCGGGGCGAGTGGAAGCTGGTGCTGGGCGGCAAGGTGTTTGGGCGGTCGGCGGACGGGGGTAAGGCTCTGGCTGGCGAGGACGCGGTGTGGTTGTCGAATCTGGTGCAGGATCCGGGCGAGACGAAGAATCTGCGGCGGCAACACCCGGAGATTGTGGATCAGCTTTCGACGCTGCTGGAGCAGTGGCGGCGGCGGTTCGACGCGGAGTAGCCGTTTGTGCGCTCCGCACGCACACTTCGTAACAGGTCAGCTTCGGCCCGCTGCCGCGCCGCCGCCGATCATCTGCTTCATTCGAATGTAGGCCGAGTCCCAGACCGCACGGTCCCTGGGCTGGAAGACTTCGGTGGGGAACGACCGGTCGATGATGGCTCGCGCCTCGCTCACGCTGGCGACCGCGCCGGTGGCCACCATCTGCATGGCTACGTTGCCCAGAGCTGTCGCCTCGATTGGCCCGGCTGTGACGTGGCAGCCCGAGGCATCGGCGGTGAACTGATTCAGAGTACGGTTGCGCGCGCCTCCACCCACGGCGCGGATGTCGGTGTAAGTCTCGCCGGTGAGGACACTGAGCGACGCGACGACGTAGCGGTACTTGAGCGCCAGGCTCTCGAGGATGATCTGCACGAAATCGGCAGGGTCCTGCGGGATGAACTGACCGGTGTTGGCGCAATACTCGCGGATCGCGGCCGTCATGTCGTCGGGGTGCAGGAACGACGGATGGTCGGGATCGATGATGGCCGTGAGAACAGGCTCGGTCTTCGCCATTGCCACGAGGGTCGCGTAATCGTACTCGCGGCCCGACGCGGCCCACTGGCGTTTACAGCCCTGAAGCAGCCACATGCCCATGATGTTCTTCAGCAGTCGAATGGTCCCGCCGACGCCACCTTCGTTGGTGAAGTTCAAACGTCGCGCCTCGGCGTTGATGATGGGACCGGGGACCTCGGCACCCATCAAGGACCATGTGCCGGAGCTGATGTACACCGTTTGCGGCGTCATCTGAATCGCCGCTACGGCCGAGCCTGTGTCATGGCCCGCGGGTGCTATGACGGTGGCCGACTTCAGCCCGAACAGCAACTCCGGCTTCAGCTGACCCAGCACGGTGCCGGGTTGTATTACCTTACCGAAAATGCGTGACGGCAGTCCGAGTTTCTCGAGCACCGGCCAGGCCCAGTCACCCGTGATGGGATTGAACATCTGCGTGGTGGTGGCGTTGGTGAACTCATTCGCCATGACGCCCGTCAACCAGTAGTGAAACAGATCGGGCATGGTGAGCAGATTCTCCGCGAGTGCCAGCAGTTTCGGCGTGCGCTGCGACGCTGCGAACAACTGGAACAATGAGTTAATCTGCATGAACTGAATGCCCGTTGCGGCATAGATCTCGTCGGCCGACACGATGCGGAACACTTCGTCCAGCATCCCGTCGGTGCGCGAATCACGATAATGGAACGGGTTCGCCAGCAGCGATCCGCCCTCTCCAAACAGGCCGAAGTCGACGCCCCACGTGTCGAGGCCAACGCCGTCGAGCGTGGTAATTCCCGCGGCCGCGGTTGCGCGAATGCCGCGCTGGATCTCATGCCAGAGACGCAACACGTCCCAGTGCATTCCGTCCGAAGCCCGGACGGGCTCATTGGGAAATCGATGAATCTCTTCGATGCCGACGGTGTTTCCGTCAAAGGAGCCGAGAACGGCCCGGCCGCTCTCAGCTCCCAAATCCAAAGCAAGATACCGCTTCATTCGCGCATCTCCTGAAAGGTCCCGTTACCGGAGAAATGCCTCCGGTAAACCACCATCCACCGGGATCACATGACCCGTTGTCTTCGAGCTTCGGTCCCCGGCGAGCCAAACGATCGCCTCAGCGCAATCCTGCGGACGAATCGGTTCATTCGTCAGCGTGCGAGTCGCGTAGAACTTCGCGAGCGTATGCCGAAGTTCATCGGTCGACTGCTCTTCACTCCATGGAAGATTGTATTTCTTCAGCGAAGGAATCACGCGTTCCCGCGGGAACATTGTCGAGCCTTCCACCACTGTCGCGGGCGCGATGCCGTTCACGCGGATCAAGGGTTTGAGCCCAATCGCCAACTCGCCGATGAGATGATTCACGGCCGCCTTGCTGACGTCGTACGCTTCGCTTCCACGCTTCGGCACCACGGCGTTCGCGGAGCTGGTCAGAACAATGGACGCCGGCAGATTCTGGTCGAGCAGAACCTGCTTCGCCTCTTCGGTGATGTAGTAGTTCGACGCCACGTTGACGTTCATCGTGATGGCCCAGTGTTTCTCATCCAGCGAGCCGTCGGCTGCGACGAAGATGGCCGCTGTATTGATCACACCGTCGATCCCACCAAATTTCAAGACCGTGGCATCGAGGGCCGCTTTAATGCTCGGGCGGTCTGTAATGTCGATAGCGCAGGAGCCGACCGCTTCGCCGCCGGCGACCTTCGCCGCCATCTTCTCTGTCTCCGCCGCGGCCTCTGCGTTCTTGTCAGCGATCATGAGGTGCGCTCCGAGTCCGGCCAGTAACAGCGCGGTCTCGCGGCCAATGCCAGCCCCACCACCTGCGATGAGGTAGATCTTGCGTGAGAATTCGACTTCCTTCGGCATGCGCTGGATCTTGGCTTCTTCCAGCGCCCAGTATTCGATGCGGAAGGCCTCTCGCCCGGGGAGCGCCACGTAGTTATGCAGGCTCTGGAAGGATCCGGCGACTTCCGGTGTTTTGGCCTGCGGCAACACGCCGCCAACCTCACCGGCGCCGAGAGCAATCGCACCCGACATCACGTGAATCGCATTGATATAGAATTCGCCGGTAATTCTGGCTTCTTTCTTATTCTTGGCGAAGGTGAACATGCCGACCCCGGGGATCAGCACCACCGTCGGATTGGAATCGCGCATTGCGGGCGAGCCGGGTTCCTTGTTCGCCTCGTAGTAGGCGGTGTATTTCTTACGGTACTCCGCCATGCCGGAGGCAATCGCCGCCTTCAGTTCCTCCAGCTTGCCGGTGGGGTTCCACTGCACATACAGAGGCGCCACACGAGTTCGAATGAAGTGGTCCGGGCAGCTGGTGCCGAGCTCGCACAAGCCCGTCGCGTTACTGGAGTTGACGAAGGTGAGCACATCGTCTGAGGCGTTGAAGTGGCCGATGGAACGTTTGGCTCCGGCGATCTTGCCACGCAGATACGGGAAGATGGCCGCGGCAGTCGCCTGCGGATCGGCAACGGTCTGGCATTTTGGGCCGCCGAAGGTCCTGGTCTTTGCCTCGCTCTCAGTGACGAACTGCCCCATCTCGTCGATCATACGGACGCTGTTGAGGTACGACTCTTCCTGCGTGTCGCCCCATGTAAACAGGCCATGGCTGCCGAGGATGATACCGTCGCAGCCGGGGTTGTCGGCGACCGCTTTCGACAGCATGAGGCCAAGCTCAAAGCCCGGCCTCTGCCACGGCAGCCAGACCACCTTGTGGTTGAAGCGCTTGTTGAACTCCTCCAGACGATCCTTGCCGTTGGCCGATGCGGCGATGGCAATGGCCCAGTCGGGATGCAGGTGATCGACGTGTTTGAACGGGAGGTAGGCGTGCAACGGGGTGTCGATGCTGGCCGGAGCGGAGCTGGTGCCAAACGCGCAGAGCGGATAGAAGGACACCATTTCGTCTTCGTGCCGCTCACCGCGGTACACCGACTTAAGCTGCTCCAGCCTGTCCATGTAGAGCAGCGCGAAGCCTTCCCGTTTGATGGAGCCGATGTCGCCGCCGCTGCCCTTCACGGCAAGCACGGTGGTCGGCCTGCCTGTGAAGGGGTCGATCATCTCGATCTTTGAGCTGGTGTTGCCACCACCAAAATTGGTGATGCGGAGATCCGCGCCCAGCAGATTCGACCTGTACCGCAGTAAATCCAGATCGTCTTTTTCCTGGGGATTATTCCAGAGGTTCTTGAGGAGTTTCAGCATGTTTCCTTAAATGGCGATTTGATTCTCCCCCGCATTGAGCTGCTGTTCTTTACCTGCCCAGACAAACAAGCCGGGCACTGGACTCTCAACGGAGGCGTTTAATTTGTCGCCGTTGCGCGTGTAGCGAACGGAAATGACACCCTTCGGGTGCGGGATGGAGCCTGCCGCTTTCCGCAGGTCTCCCAGATTCGGCTCGATGCGGATTCGCCCAAAACCGGGCGCTGCCGTATCGATGCCAGGGACAATTCGGAATAACTCGATGTTGGGGCTGGCACCCCATGCATGGCAGTCGGAACGGGTGCTCATCGAGTCCGTTTCGGGCCAGGTGGAGAAGCCCTGCTGGAGTGCCCAGCGCCACGGCTTGTCGAGCATGGACAGGTATCGGCCGCCCAGTCCCGCCTGCCGCATCGCGAGGCGGACGTAGTACTGGAAATAGATAGACGCCCTGACCAGCGTGTCATCGGCGAGCACCTTCTCCATCACGGCTTTTGCTTCAGCCGCGTTGGGCACGAGTCCCGCGAGCACAGCCAGGCTATTCCCGTGCTGCGACCAATTCTGTTTGTCGGGCGAATCGGCGAACAGCCCGCGCTGCGCATCACAGTAGTCGGTGCGAATCGCCTCGCCGAGGTTCCAGCCTTCGTCGGCATACTTCGCTGCCATCACCGGGTCGCCGATGGCAGCCTCCAGTTGAGAGGCCCACTGGTAGCCCATCAGCAGCTGTAGTTCCTGCAGGGCGGACATGCGGTCCGGTACCGCGGGACCGGAGTTGTTGGGCCAGACACCGCGCGGCTGAACCCAGTCAATGTAGTTCCACCACGGCATCTTTTTCAGATGTTTGTCGGGCCTCTGGTATCGCGCGAAGAAGCCGAGCACGGCGCGCACGCCTGGCAGCATCGACGCCGCGAATGCTGCGTCGTCCACGTACATCCAGTAGTCGTGCACCATGCCGATCCACCACAGCGAGAACGGAGGAATGTATTGCGCCAGCGCGGATGGGGCTCGGCTGAACGTGGCACCTTCGCTAGTTCGGGAGGCATCGATCTGTTCAATCGCATTCCGCATTAGGCGGGCATCGCCTGAGTTGTACAACGACACCATTGCCTGAATGCGGGTGTCGCCGACGTACTGGAGTTGCTCGTAGCAGGGAGTGTCCATGTACGTTTCATGCGCGCAGAGCCGCGCGGTGCGCCAGCCTGCGTCGAGGATCTTCCGCAGGTCCGCCGCACCACCCTCGAACTTCGACTTACGCACGAACGGGTACGCGGTGAACGTGGCAGTCAGGCTGTCGATCGTGAGCGGCTGACCACTGGTCTCAACGGTGAGTTCCAGGTACCGGTAGCATCGCCAGAAGAGCGGCCGCAGTGTTCGACCCCTGCCGCCGTCGGCGATGAGGATGTCTTCTGGTCCAACCAGCAGCGAACCCGCCACCTGGTCGCGACGCGGCTTCTCGCCGTACTTCTTCGGACTACGCGGTCCTTCGATGTACTTCATGGTGACCCGCGCGCCTTTGCCGCCGGAGATGGTCAGCTCAGGGAACGCGGTGGTCAACGCGCCGGCATCGAAGAGGATCCGCGTCCGCGAGTTCGCGGGCACGGGCTTTTTGGGATCGCCGTCAATGGCGGTGAGTCTGTCGGGCGATTCTTGCATCGGAGGAATCGGCCGGGGCGTGAGCATCCACGCGTTCGGCCCGTCGTTGCCGTCGCGCGGGCTGGCCTGGCCGAGCACCTGTGGTGCGGTCCACTTCGAATCGTCGAAGCCGGGCTGCTCCCATCCCCACGGCCACAGCGCGGCGTCGACAAGTTGGCCGGGGCCGACGGCCCAGTACTCCACGCGATTCTCCGGCGTGATCGGATACGCGCGGCAGCCGGTGTTGGCGATGCACTTCCAGTCTTTGCCGGTGTTGACCAACTGCTCAGCCGGACCGTCACCCTGTACAAGGAACGCCGTCCGATTGCTGATATTCGCCAGCGTGGCAAACTGCCCTTCGTTCCAAACCACCGCAGCCAGCGTGTCTGCGCCGCTGTTCAGGTACTGCGCGATGTCGATGGTGTCGTAGCGCCAGTGAAACAGGTCGCTGCGCGCAGGGCCCCAGAGAACGCGCTTTCCATTGACGAAGAACTGGTAGCGCATGTCGCCCGTCACGTGGACTGTGAACGATGTGGCCTGCGAAGCCAAATCGAAGGTGCGCCGGAAGTGGTAGACGCCATACTCGCTGGGCGGCGCGTCAGGGACGATGTTCCAGCGAGCGGACCAACGTTCGGTGAGGCTCTGCCGCCGATCAAGCATAGGAACTGACTGCGGCCATATTGCGCGCGGCGCGGTCGGCCGTGATGCGCTCGGCATAGCCGCTTTCGCGGTACGCTTTCATCGGATCTTCCGCCAGTCCCTTCGACTTCCGCCACTCGCGAATCACCGGACGAACGTCGGTGGCGAAGGCGTCCTTGAGACACTCCTCGGCATCGATGAGTTCGGCCTTCGACTGCGCTGAGAGCAGCGCGGCGTGGTCTACCAGCGCTGCTTTGGCGTACAGCTCCTGCGCGACATTGGCGGTCTGGATCATCTCCTCGATTTTCGGCTTGAGGTTGTGGCTCTGATCCACCATGTAGGCGATGTCGGGCTCAATGCCTGTTTCGAAGCGGTAGAGGCAGATCTCGTGGAAGATGCGGAAGACCTGGTAGGGGTCGATGGAGCCGAGCGTGAGGTCGTCGTCGGCGTAGCGGCGGTCGTTGAAGTGGAATCCGCCGAGCATGTTCTCCGCCAGCAACCACGCCACGATCTGCTCGATGTTCTGCGTCTGGTAGTGGTGGCCGGTGTCGACCAGGACCTTTGCGTGCGGACCGGCGGCGCGCGACATGAGCAGGGACATGCCCCAGTCGGCGATATCGGTGTGATAGAACGCGGGCTCGAACGGCTTGTACTCCACCAGCAACCGCTGATCGCCGGTGAGCGCGTCGTGCGCGGTTTTCAGATTGTCGATGAACCACTGGCGGCGGTGGCGGATGTTCGACGTGCCTGGGAAATTCGAGCCGTCGGCGAACCACAGTGAGACGTCGCGGCTCCGGGCGGCAGTCGCGATTTCCACCGAGTCGAGAACATGCTTCAGTGCGGCGGCGCGCGCCTGCGGATCGGGGCTGCCAAACGAGCCGTGCTTGTAGATCTGGTCCTGGAACACATTCGGGTTTATGGACCCGATAGCCACGCCCAGTCCGGCCGCGTAATCCCGCAGCGCGGGCACGTCGGCCACGCCATTGGGGAAATCCCACAGGACGTGGACGGCGACAGTGGGGCAACACCCCGTAAAAGAGTGGACCTGAGCGGCGTCGGCCAGCTTCTCGGCGGTGCTGGTGGCGGCGTTGGCCTGGGTGAACTTGCCGAAGCGGGTTCCGGTATTGGCGAAACCCCAGCTCGGCAGTTCAATGCGGAAGCCGTCGAGGGCCTTCCACAGTCTTTCCTGGCGGACGGAATCTGGGATCATCCTGATGCTTCATTATAGGTACCCGGCAGGGCGCCGATCAGGCCCGGTGCGTTTTGCGAGCCTGCATTCGTCGCGCAACTTCAGGGAGTATCGTTCAAACTGGAAGTACCGTATGCATCCTGAGTTGCAGGCGTGGCTACAGTTCTCCCTGGTCGCACTGACGTCGATCTTCTTTATCGTGGATCCAATCGCGGCCGTGCCGTCGTTCCTGGCGATGACCGCGCGACACAGCTCGGCGCACCGGCGTCGCATGGCGAAACAGGCCTCATGGACGCTGTTCGGTGTCCTGGCGAGTTTTGCTCTCGCGGGCAGTCTGATCTTTAAGGTGTTCGGGATCACGCTGCCCGCGCTCAAAATCGCCGGCGGTCTGCTGCTGTTCCTGGTCGCGATTGAGATGCTGGAGGCGCGCCGGTCGGGTACACAGGAATCGGAGGGCGAGCGCAGGGAAGGCGAGGCCAAGGACGAGATTGGCATAGCGCCGCTGGGCGTTCCGATGCTCGCCGGACCGGGTGCGATATCAACGGCAATGGTGCTGATGGGCCAGTCGCGTTACTGGTGGCAGGCCGTCCCGGTGTTCATCGCAATCGCCGTGACTGCCCTTGCCTCGTACATCATCCTCGCCAGCGCTGACCGCGTTCGGCACCGCCTCGGCGAAACGGGCATCAAGGTACTGATGCGCCTGATGGGGCTTGTGCTTGCCGCTATCGCCGTGCAGTTCGTGATCAACGGACTGGTGGATCTGGGCGTGCTTCGACGCCTCGCTTCGTGACCGGCGAGAGGAGGTGGCACTATTCCGGCTTGTGTGTCGCCTTACCCGCGGCCTCGTCCCGCTTCGGCTGGGACAGGCTGTTGTTGAACGAAGCGCCATATCCGACGGTTTGGTGATACGTGTAGCCCTGCCATGGGTCGAGTCCTTCGATGCGCGGATCCCGTGTCTCTCGCAGGTACTCTTCCAGCCGTGAGCGGAGCCTCGACACGTTGACCGCCTGTGCCGGGTCGGCGGCGAGGTTGTTGATCTGGGCCGGATCGGTCACTACGTCGTACAACTCCTCAGCAGGTCGCTTCGCGATGCAGGCTCGATACGCCGCCGGGTACTTCAACTCCGCGTCGGGCTGCGTGATCACGGCCTTCACAGGCCCGTCATCGATGTCGCCGTGGGGCTGCTTGTTTGACGAAATGAAGTCGGGGCCGCCCGTCGGCCAGCGATCCGGCGCGAAGTTGCGAATGTACAGGAAGCGCTTCATTCTGATCGCGCGCATGGGATAGGTACCGCCATCCGGCCGGCACATGGTGTGCCTCTCCATACCCGTGAAAATGGCTTCGCGCGACGCGTCGGGCCGAAGCAGACTGCGGCCCGACATCCCGGTATCGGCCGTTAAACCCGCGGCTTCCAGGAAGGTGGGCGCGAAGTCGACATGGCTGACCAGATCGTCACGCACCTGGCCGGGTGCGATCCTGCCCGGCCACCGCATCGCGAGCGGCATGTGCGTGCCCCAGTCGTACAGATTGACCTTGGCGTGCGGAAACGGCATGCCGTTATCGCTGGTAACCACTACCAGCGTGTTGCCCGCGAGTCCCGCCGCGTCGAGGGCCTTCAACACCCTCGCCAGTTGCGCATCGAACCAGTCGATCTCCGAATAGTAGTCGAGAATGTCCGACCGCACCTCGGGCGTGTCGGGCAGGAACGCGGGCACATTCACGTCGGCGATCTTCTTGCCCAGCCGCGCGCCACGCCCTTTGTCATACAGCCGGTGCGGTTCCGTGGACCCGAACCAGAAGCAGAACGGCGCATCCGCGGGCTTCGCCGCAAGGAAGTCCGTGAAGTTGGCCGCGTAGTCGCGCAGGTCGATGCCTGGCGGCACGGCTTCGGCATGTTTACGCGAGTTGAATTCCCGGCCACAAGGATTGCGCTTCAGCCCGAGCGCCGACCAGTCACCAGGCGCCCATCCCTTCCCGGTATAGCCAACGAAGTATCCGGCGTCCTCCAGCAAATGCGTGTACAGAGGCAGTTCCACCGGCATCGATCCATACAGTACGCCTGCCTCCCGCTGCTGCCAGATGTTACGTCCCGAAAGCACCGCGCTGCGCGACGGCGTACACGACGGACAGGCCGCGAACGAGTTGCGGAACAGTATGCCGTCGCGAGCTACCAAGTCGAATGCGGGCGTCGCCACCTGCTTCGCGCCATAAGCTCCGGCATGCGGCCAGGACTGATCGTCTGCCAGTACGAACAAGATGTTCGGGCGTTCTACCTTTCGGACGCAGGAGACCGCACCGGCGGCGGCGGTGACTCCGAGCCACTCGCGTCGGCTGAGTTTGTTCATGCGCTTCGCAGTATATCGAGTGTCGGAACGTGACAGCGCGGAATCTTCTCCTGGTCGCTACGCAGTGTCTTGAAACACGATGCATTTCACGCTTCTCACCCTGCTACTGTGCTTCGCAGCGGATGGCCACGGCGTAACATTCGACATGGTGGAGGGCAACAGCGACGCCGCGGCCTTCAAAGGGGCAGTGGAAGGCCCGCGGCTTGTGGGTACCTCCAGCACCCGCGACGGCCTCACCTGCACGTGGTTTGCATACCGGGAGTCGGGGTGGCCGGCACCAGCCGCGAACGCAAGAGTTTACGCCGACCGAGTTCCACCGATACTTCACTGGCGCCACTCCGCCGGCGCTTCGCATCTCGGCCGGTGACACGGTGCGGACCTGGAGTGTCGATGCGGGCGGTACCGATTCTTCCAGCAAGCGTCGGTCGCTGGGCGGCAACCCTCTGACGGGACCGTTCTATGTAGAAGTCGCTCTGCCGGGCGAGGCGCTGCGGCTCTCTACCACCGCCCTGGTCCGGTATCTGGAAGTGGAGCACGGACTAAATTCCACCGAGGCTGCGCCAGCCTGGCGAGCTAGGCTTTACCCAGCCACTTCGCCAGCCACGCCTGAACCTCGGAGTAGAAGAACCGGCTGTCCTCGCCCTTCAGAATCCAGTGGTTTGCGTCCGGAAACACAATCAGCTTCGACGGCACTTTCATGCGCTGCAACACCGCCCAGTTTTCCAGCGACTGATTAATCGGCACGCGGAAATCGTTCTCGCCGACGGTCACCAGCATGGGTGTTTTGAATTTTGCCGCGTAGTGGATCGGGCTCTGGTCGGTCCAGATCTTTCCGCCTTCCCAGAGCGGTCCCCCTGCGTTCAGTTCGCGGTGGTAGATGGAATCGCTGGTGCCCCACTGCGAACCAAGATCGACCAGCCCGGCATGGCTGACCAGGCACTTAAAGCGGGTAGTCGTGGCCTGGAGCCAGTTCGCGAGATGTCCGCCATAGCTGGCTCCGCCGGCAGCCTGACGCGTGCTGTCGATGAATGGGAAGCGGCGAATCGCGTCGTCGGCCGCATCCAGAATCTCCTGTGCAGGTCCGCGCAGAGGGTCGCCCGTAATGTCGATGGCGAACTTCTCGCCATATCCGGTGGAACCCGTATAGTCGGTCAGCAGCACGATATAGCCGGGCTTCGCCAGCAGGTGGTAATTCCAGCGGGTAACCCACTGGTCGCGCCACATGGAATGAGGCCCGCCATGGATCACCACGAAGAGTGGGTACTTCTTCTTTTCGTCGAACGCGGGTGGCAGCGCGATCATGCTGTGGATCTTCTTCCCGCGGGAAGTGGTCTCGAAGTGCCGGACCGGCGCCAGATCGAGCGCAGCCGCCCGTTCCACATTGAACATCGTCAGTCGCTTCCACTCGCCGGTCGACGGCTCTATCCGGACCACCTCAGGCGGATGCGTGGCACTGTCGAAGTTGGCATAAAGCTGGCCGCCAGCCACGGTCAAACTGGAGTAGCACCCGACACGCAGATCGCCAACTGCTTTGACCGAGCCTCCCGATGATGCGGTGGTGTAGAGCTTTTCGTTCGTCGCTTCCTCGGCCGTCAGGAACAGCTTGCTGCCGTCTTTGCTAAACCCGTAGGTGCCAACCGACCGGTCGAACGACTCCGTAACCACCACAGGCGCGGCCCCGGGCTGGGCAGGCCACGGCCACATCGCCAGCCGCTCCAGGCTGTATATCTTGTTCTCTGAGCGTTCCTGGCCGGCGTACAGGGCCTTTCCGTCGGGGCGAAACTGCGGTTTGGCGTAGCTGTGCGGGCCTTTGGTCAACGCCACTGGCTGGCCGCCCTGCACCGCCACCTGCCAGAGGTCATAGCGAGTCTCGCGAAACGCCGCCTCATTCCGGTTCGTCGACGCCGTGAATACCACAGCGCGCCCATCGGGTGTCCAGACCGGCTGCAGATCCTGTCCCGCATTTCCACCGACCCCCGAAAAGCCCGGCATCGCTCCCAGCCCGGTGCCCGCCAGCAGGTCCCGTGCTACCGACCCGGGGGTCGCGGCCTGTACAAACACGTGCCGCTGTGTGTCGTCGAGCCACTTGTCCCAGTTGCGAATCGGGAAACTCTCGTACACTCGAGCCTTGTACTTGCGGGCCTTACGTTCAGCAGCCATATTCTTATTGGCGTCATCATCGGCCGCACCCGGAAACACGGAGCTCTGGAACAGGATCCAGCGCCCGTCAGGACTAAATTTTGGCGAGAAAGCGCCTGTTGAGAGCGACGTGACCCGCACCGCTTCGCCACCCGCGGCCGTCATGTCGAGCGTGTAGATCTGAGCGACTTCATCGTTGTCGCGCTTTGCCGAGAACGCGATGCGCTTACCGTCCGCACTCCAGGTAACGCCGCTCTCGCCGCCCTTCGTGTTGGTCAGCCGCCGCGGCGGGGCCGAACCGTCGCCCGGTACAATCCACAGGTCGCTGACCGAGGCGGTTTCATCGTACGAAGGCTCGGTGACGCTGACAATCACCCATTTGCCGTCCGGGCTCGGCATCGGGGCGTCCAGGCGGCGCATCGCCCAGAGTTCCTCATGGGTAATTGGCTTCGTTCCGCAAAAAGACGGGAGCGCGAGGGCGCAAACGGCCCACAACAAAACAACGGACTTCCTCATGGAACTATTCTCGCGAAAACTATTCCGCGGTGCAGTCTGGCCCGGAAACCAGCTGGAGTCGGTCGCGTGGGGATCCGCTGAGAACGACCACGCTTTCTGCGATCCCGGGGGAGTAGGGAAAGCCGCAGACTCGCACAGGACCGTCGCCGGCGGCGAGTTTTCTGCGGATCTCCTCGGTCGGCCGAGCACGCTCCACATACTGCTGGTGTTTGCGGGTCCACAGGTAAGCAGTGTTAGCCAGCACAATCAGGATGGCTGCCGCCACTGCCAGAGAACGATGGCGCCTGGCTGCTTTCTCCCAGGTCACCGCCGCTGCCCAGCCGACCAAAAGCGCGAGCCCTGCTGCCGCGATGTAAGTGTGGCGGCTGGGAACTCGCGACATATAAGTCAGGAAGCTGTACGGGAGCAGCGAGATCGCCATCCACCCGATTGTCAGTGCCAGGAGCCAGGCCAGAGCCTTGCGGCGCCACAACGCCAAAACGGCGATGCTCGCCAGACCCACTCCCCACAACATTCGGAAGATGCTGAGTGGCATGGTCGTCCAGAATGGTGCGCCGATGGCGAAGGTGCCGTCGTTGTAATGCAGATGCTGCCCGCGGTTGACGTATCCGGCCCAGAAATACAGCCCCGACACCACCAGGAAGGGCAGAATCGCAGCCCACCTGCGCCAGTCCCGCTCGCGTTCCACCGCCAGAATCAGCGCGAGCAGGGCAGGCAGAATCGCACCGGACTCCTTCGAAATGAGTGCCAGCAGGAAGGCAGCGAAGCAACCGACATACCAGGGCCACTTGCGGGACCCGGGGCGAAGCCACATGATCCAGCAAAGAATCCCGCCCAGAAGGAACGCGAACACTTCCAGCTCGGGACTCGCAGCGAACCAGATGACCGCCTCCTGATGGCCCTGATGTACGGCAAAGAAGGCCGCGGCCGGCACCGAAACTCGCCAGCCAACCAGTCGCCAGCAACCGAGTGCTGCCACCAGCACGCAGTTCCCCCAGTGCAGAAACAGGCTGCTCAGATTGAAGGGAATGGGCGTCGGCCCAAACCACAGATCAATCAGCCAGGCGTGCACCAGAGACACGGCGCGGCAGCGGTAGAGCGGATCGGCAAACAGCCGAGCCCAGCCCTCCGGTGGACCGTATTGACGGGCCAGCCAGATATGCAGATAGTCGTCTGAAATCAGCGGCAATGCCTGAGCAGGGCCATACGCAAGGCACACAAGTGCCGCGAGGCCCACGCCAATGGCTACCGCCCGCCATTTCTGGCCAGCAGCAATCCGTCCCAATTTGTCTACCCTTCCGCCGATGTGGCGGAATACCCTTGGAAGAAGATTACAGTCCCGGTGAGCGTCCAGCAATAAGGTAAAAACCTTACCGTTAGAAGCGGCGCGAACGCCTTGTAACCTCACCTGGTGCGCGCTCGCCCTTGCAGGCAGAGTCTGCTCCGTCGACCAGCCTGCCATACGTGTGCCTGCTGATACTGGGTAAGAAGCCCTGTGCTGTCAACAAAATGCTAGAATCGGCATTGTTGAAAGCGATTTCTCTTCTCGGTTCCACCGGGTCCATTGGCACCTCGACGCTCGACGTCCTCCGGCAATGGCCGGAGAGGTTTCATGCGTTCGCCCTGGTTGCCGGGAGAAACACATCGCTTCTGGCCCGGCAAATCGTCGAGTTTCGGCCTGAAGTGGCGGTGGTCCCCGGGCCCGCCGAACGGGAGCGACTGACGCAGGAACTGGCGTTGCTCGCCTTGCCGCGTGCCTCGTGGCCTGAACTTCTCCACGGACCTGAAGCGATAGTCGCTGCGGCCACGTCTGACAGTGTGGACATCGTGCTTTCGGCAATTGTTGGAATTGCCGGCCTTGAGGCAACGTACGAAGCCGTTCGACGGAAGAAATTGATCGCCCTCGCCAACAAAGAAACGCTGGTTGCCGGTGGAAGCCTGGTGATGGCCGCGGCGCGAGCCTGCGGCACCGAACTGCTTCCGGTCGACAGCGAACATAACGGGGCGCACCAGTGTCTTCGGGCTGGCGACCGGCGCGACGCTGTCAAGCTGATCCTGACGGCCTCGGGCGGACCGTTCCGCAACACGCCTGCGGAGCGTCTCGCTTCTGTAACTCCGGCTGAGGCGTTGAATCATCCAACCTGGAAGATGGGCCCGCGGATCACAATCGACTCGGCGACTTTGATGAATAAGGGCTTCGAGGTCATTGAAGCCTGCTGGTTGTTCGATTTCGCACCGAAGGACGTGGAGGTCGTGATTCACCCCCAGTCTCAGGTGCATGCGATGGTGGAGTACAACGACGGCAGCGTGATCGCCCAGGTTTGCGCCACCGATATGCGCATGCCGATTCAGTATGCGCTCACATGGCCTGAACGAGCCAGTGCTCCTGTGCCGAAACTCGACTGGAGTCAGGCACGTCACTGGGAGTTCTACCCTCCCGACTGGAACAAATTTCCGCTGCTGAAACTCGCTTACCAGGCGCAGGAAGCACGCGATTCGTCCGGATGTACCCTTAACGCGGCCGATGAGGTTGCGGTTGAGGCGTTCCTCAGGGAGCAGATTCCCTTTACGGGCATAGCCGAAGTGGTTGCCGAAACACTCTCCCGGATTCCGGGCCGTGTGCCGCAAACGGTTGGCGAATTGCTCGAAATCGATCAGACGTCCCGCGAGGTCGCCCGTCAGTTTGTACGGCAGCGCGCGGCGGTTCAGGCTTGAGAGTGCCCATATGCTCGTAATTCAAAATATCTGGTGGCTGCTCGTCCTTATTGGGGTCATGATCCTGATCCACGAACTTGGCCATTTCTGGGCGGCGCGCTTTTTTGATGTGCGCGTCGACGTGTTCAGCTTCGGCTTCGGTCCAAGACTGTTCGGTTTTGTTCGGGGCGAGACGGATTTCCGCTTTTCCGCGATTCTGTTCGGTGGTTACGTCAAGATGGCTGGCGAGCAGCCGGGCGAAGAGACCAGCGATCCCCGGGCTTTTGTCTCCAAACCTCGCTGGCAGCGCCTGATCATTGCGTTCGCCGGGCCGGCGATGAACATCATCCTTGCCGTTGGGCTGCTTGGCGGACTGTTCATGTACCGCTATCCCAGGCTGAAGAACGCGGATGCCCCGGCAACAATTGGGTTCGTTCAGAAAGGCAGCGCTGCCGCCGAAGCCGGAATGCAGGACGGCGACGTGATCGTTCAGATTGACGGCATTGTCGACCCGAAGTGGGAAGACGTGCTTCTTCATGAAGTGGCCAGCGCGCGGAAAACCATGCAGGTGCACTACATGCGCGGCACGGATCGCCGCATCGCCAACGTGACTCCGGTGCTCGACAACAAATCCGGCGTGGGCAACGCGGGTTGGGAAGAGCGGAATGAAGTGCAGGTCGCCGGCGTTCTGGGCAAAACCGACGCTGAGAGGAAGGGCGTCCAGCGTGGCGACGTGCTAACCGGCGTGAACGGGACTTCGATCCACTCACTGGCAACCTTGCATGACGCTATCCGGCACAGCGAAGGCAATCCCGTCCGCCTGACGTGGCTTCGCAGCGGGCAGGAATATTCCAGTGACATCAAGCCGGCGTGGTCGGAGGAAGACAAGCGCTGGATGATTGGTGTGCAGCTGGAAAGGCCTGTAATCATCACCCGGCTCTCGTTTCCCGAGGCGATGCGTGAATCGGTCCGCCAGAACGTGAAGGGCGCTTCGTTGATTTACCAGTTCCTCGAGGGACTGCTGGAACGCCGGATGTCCGCGAAATCGCTGGAGGGACCGATTGGCATTGCACGCCTGTCTGGCGATGCGGCCCGTGAAGGTCCGACGGCGTTTGTTGGGCTGATGGCGATGGTCAGCCTGAACCTGGCGGTTTTCAATCTGCTCCCGATTCCGATCCTCGACGGCGGCCTTATCCTGATGCTGCTGATAGAGATCCTGATGCGCCGGGATATGAGTCTGCAACTGAAAGAGGCCGTTTTCAAGGTCGGAATGGTCTTTTTGATGGTTGTTGTCGTCTTCGTTTTGTACAACGACATCTCGAAGCTTCTTCCCGGCTGAGATTTCGTACACCCCTTGAACAGGGAAGCCGCACTCACCTTCTCCACGGCTTCCCTGTTGGTTTTCGCTTCCGTAAAAAACGCGCGCCTCCTGCAAAGCGTCGGACACCCTATAATGAATGTCTGAGGCCGTTTGGCCCAACACATGGAAGAGCTGAAAAGAAAGCTGCAGGAGCAGATTGCGGCACTCGACTACGAGCTGCGCAACGAATTGCCAAAGGAAATCCTCAAGGCTCGCGCCCACGGCGACCTCCGCGAGAACGCGGAGTTTCACGCCGCCAAGGAGCGTCAGCGCTTTGTCGATGCCCAGCTGGCGCAACTTAAGGTGCGTCTGCAGACGCTTTCGATGGTCGATGTCACCAAGATCCCCAGGGACCGAGTGGGGCTCGGGTCCACCGTGCTTGTGATGGACACCGAGAGAGACGAAGAAATCCAGTACAAGCTGGTCACCAGTGAAGAAGCCGATGTCACCAAGGGTAAGATCTCGACCAGTTCACCTATTGGCCGCGGTCTGCTTGGTAAACAGGTCGGCGACGAAGTGAAAATCTCGATCCCGGGCGGCATGCGCTCCATGGAGATCCTGAAGTTCACGACAATTCACGACGAGCAGGTCAGTTGAGGTAGTCGCATGACCTTAACGAGAGCCATCGGCTCCAGTTGCAACGTAATCATCCGCCTTATTGTGCGGGGACTGGCGCTTTCCAAAATTCACCCCAACGTCCTGACGTTCATCGGGCTGTTGATCAACGTGGTGGCCGCCTGGTACCTGTCACAGGGAGCTTTCCTGACGGCGGGACTGGTGATCATCGGTGCCGGGATCTTCGATATGGTCGACGGGCGCGTCGCTCGCGAGACCAACCAGGTCACCCGGTTCGGCGGGTTCTTCGATTCGGTGCTCGACCGATACTCGGACCTGATTCTGCTCATTGGGCTTCTGGTCTATTACGGCAAGATCAACCGCTCGCCGTATGTGGTCCTCACCGCTGTCGTGATGATGGCCTCAGTAATGATCAGCTATACGCGGTCCCGCGCTGAAAATATCATTCCAACCTGCAAAGTCGGATTCATGGAGCGGCCGGAGCGCGTGGTTTTGCTGATCATCGGCGCTCTGTTCGACCGCATGGCCCCGGTACTCTGGATACTTGCCGTCATGGGCAACCTGACCGTGGTGCATCGCATGGTGTTCACGTTTCAGGAAGCCAAACGGCTGGAGGACGCGCAACTCCGCCCGGCGCACACCGAGAAGCATCGATAGAATAGCGGTGTGCCTGACATTACCCGTCGAACAGCCGCATCTCTGCTGACTGCGACAGCTGTTGTCTGTCCCGGTGCTTCCGGTGCGCCCGCATCCGGAAACTGGACTCCCGAATGGGACCGCGCTCTGCTGGACGCCGCGGTCGAGCGTGGCCACCGCGCCTTCGATCCGAAGGAAAGCATGATCCGGACCCGCATCGGACCGGAGTATCACTATCACACCAACCTGCGCGCCCGGGACGTTCATCCCACCCGCGAAAGCCTCCAGTACGCGCTGTACCTGCTGGAAGCGGGCAATGTCGAGCGTGCGTCCGCCATCCTCGACCGGCTGCTCACACTGCAGGATTCCGATCCGGCGAGCAAGTGGTTCGGCGTGTGGAGCTACCACCTTGAGGAGTCGCTTGCAGAGATGGATGCGGTCGATTTCAACTGGGCGGACTTCAACGGCTCGGCGCTGCTGCTGATCGACTTCAGGCACCGGGCAAAGCTCGGCGCGTCGCTGCAGACGAGGCTGCGCGAAGGCATCCGGCGCGCCGCCTCGGCGGTGCGGAAGCGCAACGTCGCCATGAGCTATACGAACATCGCGATTCAGGGCACGTTCGTTACGCTGACCGCCGCCGAACTGCTCGGCGATGAGCCCCTGTTCGCTTATGCGGCCGACCGGCTGAAGCGCTTTGGCGCGGAAGTGGACCGGACCGGCAGCTTCGCGGAGTACAACAGCCCCACCTACGCCAACGTCGCCATTGCCAACCTGACCCGGCTCCGTATGTACGCGCGCGATTCGGCCTCGCGGGAACTGGTGGACAGAATCCACACGCGCTTCTGGCAGCACGTGGCTCTGCACTGGCATGCGCCGTCGAAGCAGCTTGCCGGTCCCATGTCGCGCTGCTATTCCACCGATATCGGCAGTCCGCTGTGGCTGCAAAAGGCACTGGATAATCGGTTAATGTGGACCAGCCTTGTCGAATTAAAAGACAAAGCGCGCGGCGGCGGCGAGGGAGAAACGGCCATGCTGAACTGGAAAGTGCCGGAACAATTCCTGCCGCATTTCCTGAAGCTGGAAAAGCCCAGGCAGCACCGCGAGGTCTTTCTTCCGGCGTCGAATGGCATCCGCCCGGTACAGGGCACAACGTGGCTGACCCCTGAGTTTGCGCTCGGAAGCGTGAATCGCGGGGATTTCTGGGTGCAGCGCCGTCCGCTGCTGGCGTGGTGGGGAAGCGCACCGGCGAAGTCCGCGCAACTGCGGTTTATCCACGACGATTACGATTTCGCCTCGGCCAATTTATATTCCGTTCAGCAACAGAAGTACGTAGTTGGATTTGTCAACTTCAAATATCCTGGCGGGGATAAACACCCCAGTCTCGATGTCCTAAAAGGCGGTAGTTTTCCTGCCTCGCGGCTGTTTCTCCGGCTCGACCTTCCGGAAGGGACGAAGCTGATCCGGTCGACTGAAGCGGCAACCGCGATGGTGACGGCCGATCTGGGCGGGGGCATGCGCCTCGCGTTTCAGGTACGCTCGGCGCGCTTCAACGACTACACGGGCCGCCTCACTCTGGATGGCAAAGGCCTCAGCTTCGACTTGCTCCCTCCGGGCACCGACACCGTCCGCTGGGACTCCACCGAGCAGGCCTGGCTTGCGTTCACGTTCACTATCGAATCGACCAGGGACAGTGCGGCGGGATTTGCTGAACGGGTTGCCGCGCTGCCGTGGAACGAAACGAGACTCGAGTGGAAAACGCCGGCAGGCGCACTGGCCCTTACGGCGGGACGGGCCGTCAAGCCCGTGGCCGAGCAGGACCGTGCGTTCGCGGACTCCATCGACGGGCAGCCCGTGCCGATGGTTCGATTGAGCGAAGAGCGGCTGGTTTGACATAAGCTAATCTCGTGATCCGATTTTTCCTGCTCAGTCTGGCCCTGGCCTCGCTTGCGTTAGCCGCGCCGCGCTCCGAGTTCATTTACGAGACCGCGCCATTCCCGTCCTGTCATGCCTCCACCATCGTCGAGACGAAAGCCGGCGACCTGTACGCCGCCTGGTTCGGCGGTACGGACGAGGGAAACAAAGACGTCGCCATCTGGGGAGCGCGCCGCGTGTCCGGTGGCGCCTGGTCAGCGCCCAGGGAACTGGTTAGGGAGCCGAATACGCCCACCTGGAATCCAGTCCTGTTCCTCGATAAGACGGGCACCCTGTGGCTCTACTACAAGTTCGGTCCGAGCCCCAGAGACTGGACCGGCGGACGTATGTCCAGCCGAGACGGCGGCCAGACCTGGAGCAAGCCCGAGCATCTTCCCGCTGGCATCCTCGGCCCCATCAAGAACAAGCCGCTCCTGCTTCCAGGCGGCGATATCGTCAGCGGTACGTCGGTTGAGAGCTATCAGGCCTGGACGTCATGGGTGGAGCGGTCTACCGATAACGGGACCACCTGGAGCAAGCACGGGCCCATCGTGTACCCGGGCGAGATCCACGCCAGCATCCAGCCGTCGATTGTACGGCTGCCGAGATCGAAGACGCTGCGGATGTATGTTCGAACCACCGAAAAGTTGGGCAAGGTCGGTTACGCCGATTCGAAGGACGACGGAAAGACCTGGAGTGAGCTGAAACTGCTCAACCTGCCCAACCCCAACAGCGGCATCGACGCCGTCGGTCTGAAGGACGGGCGGGTGCTGCTGGTCTACAACCACACCGAGCGCGGCCGCTTCCCGCTAAACGTGGCCGTGAGCGAGGACGGAACCAACTTCCAGCCCCTGGTGACGCTGGAGTCCGAGCGGGGAGAATTCTCCTATCCCGCCGTGGTTCAGGCCGCCGACGGCACCGTGCACATCACCTATACCTGGAATCGCAAGAAAGTCCGGCACGTCGAGATCCCACTGGCCGATCTCGGAAAAGGAGTAGTGAAATGAAAATGACCCGGCGTCAAATGGCGGCCTTGCTGGCTGCCGCGCCTCTGGCCCGCGCTGCGAAGCTGAGCGGTCTCAAAATCGGTGTTACCGACTGGAACCTGAAGATGACGTCGAATCCGGATGCGGTGGCCCTGGCCAGCCGGATCGGCTTTGCGGGCGTGGAAGTCAGCCTCGGCAGGAAGGTGGTTGATAACAAACTGCCGCTCGACAACCCGGAGCTGATCGCCAGATACCGGGAAGCCTTCCGCAAGGAGGACTTCCGGCCCGCTGGCACCTGCCTCGACGTTCTGCACGTGAACTACCTCAAAAACGACAAGCTGGGGCAGAAGTGGCTGGTGGACGGAATTCGGCTCACGAAGGAGCTGGGCGCAAAGGTGATGCTGATGCCGTTTTTCGGCAAAGGCGCGCTGCAGACGCAGGAGGAAAAGGACTACGTCGGTGACGTGCTCCGCGAGATCGGCCCCCAGGCGGAGAAGGCGGGGATCGCGCTGGGCCTGGAAGACACCATCTCAGCTGAGGACAATGTGCGGATTATGGAGCGCAGCCGGTCGAAGGCGGTGCTCACGTATTACGACATTGGCAACTCCACCAATAATGGATTTGCTGTAGTCCGGGAGATCGAGTGGCTGGGCAAAAAGCGGATTTGTCAACTGCACTTTAAGGACAATCCGGGCTACCTGGGCGATGGCAAGATTAACCTGGCTGACACACTTCGAGCGGTTTCGAGGATCGGATTTGAAGGTTTTGCCAATCTTGAAACCGATTCGCCATCGAAGGTGGTCGAGACGGACATGAAGCGTAATTTGTCGTACGTAATGCGGGTTGTCGAAGAGGTGAGACGCGGATAGCGTGCAACTGAATCGTAATAGCTCAACTGTCACGGTGACGTTATTTTACCTTAGTAATTGTTGGGTTCCATACGTATTCCGGTTCTGGTAAGTAGTTCGGAATCCACGGAGTTAGGCACCAGAGGGGGGTGGCAACCGGTGGTTTGTCCCCCGAAAACCGTACTCACGGCACCCCCCTCGGGAGGCTGTATGACAAAGAAACATGTTGACATCCGGCCGTTGCGGATTTACTCTGCGGTTTAAGGTTTACAACCTTTTAACTGACAACTACCAGCGGGTGTATAGACAGTTCTACCCGCTGGAGCATACAGGGGTCCGCGCATGACCTTTCAGGTGGGTGAGAAAGTTGTTTACCCCAATCATGGGGTAGGCACGATCGAGAACATTAGTACTCGATCCTTCGGCTCCAGCCAGGAGCATTTCTATCTCCTTCGACTAACCTATAACAGCATGACGGTGATGGTTCCGTTCTCTCACGTAGAAAACGTGGGTCTCCGGAAAGTCACCCGAGCTGGTGAAATTGCCCGTGTTTTGACGTTCCTTGCGTCAGGCTCGGTTAAGTTCAGCGCAGACTGGAAAATGCGCTACAAGGTGAACTCGGAGAAGATGCGAAGTGGTGCCTTGCCCGAGATCGCAGAAGTCTTCAAAGCACTGACAATTATCCAGGCGGAAAAACCGTTGAGTTTCCGCGAAAAGAAAATGCTGGACTGTGCGCGGCGCATGCTGATCTCGGAGGTCTCGATTTGTCGAACCATCAATGAGACTGAAGCTGTCGATCTGCTACGCAAGGCGTTGTCCAAAGCCAGTCTCCCGATGCCCGAAGCACTCTAAATTCAACCAGATCCGACTTCGAAAACCAGAAGGGGTGGCGTTTACCGAACGCCGCCCCTTTTGCTGTCCGGCGCAACTCCCGGATGATTGCCGGGTTCAGATTCAATCAGGCTTTCTCCCATGAGGTTACCGGCAGTTATCTGCTTGCTCGCCCTTGTTGTCCCCGCTTCCCAGGCTCAGACCCTCGAGCCAGGCACAGGCGCGCCCAACGATGCCATTAAGGCGCAGTTCCAGTCCGCATACAGCCGCGGCCCGTTCCCGTCCATCGCCTCGACGGCTCCGCAGGGCACCGTCGCACGTTTCGGAACCACTGGCCTCCGACAGTTGTTCACCGACACCACGCGAAGTACGGGCGGCACCCTGGCGCTGGTTCGGGCCTCCACGCTCGCCAACACAGATACGACATCGGTGGAGGTCTACCAGGTCCTGACCGACATGTATTCGTACTACAACAGCGTTGGCGTGGCAACGGCCGGCTATCCCACCATGGACACGCAGTTTTGTCCGAACGCTGCCTGTACCTACCAGTATTTTGACCGGCGGTACGTCCTTTTCGCCTATACCTCCGGCGCCAACGATACGCAGAACATCACCACCCGGGATCCGTTCTATACCCGGTTTGAGTTGTTCGGCGGCGTGACGGCATTCGGTCCGGCGACCTCGGCCGAAACCGCCGTCACGTCTTCCTTCCTCAGCAACGCGACCTATCAGTCCTTTGCCAGCGGCATCCTGTTTAACATCACGTCGGGCGCGTTGAATGGTCGTCTCGTGTCGGTGCGGAAGCCTGTCTACGACGTGTACGTCCAGCGCGGCGGAGCCAGCGGTTCGCTCGGCCTGCCGACCGCCGATGTCCAAACTTTGGCCGACGGCCGTAAGCGGCAGACCTTCGAGGGCGGCAGCATTGAGTACGACGACAGCACGTCACCCGTCGTACGCGCTCCTGTAAACACCATCACGCTCAGCCCCGCAAATACCCCTGTGCGTCTGAACGCCGGCGAGACGTTCTCCGTCAGCGCGACGTTAATCGGCACCACGGGCCTGCAACTGACCGACCGTGCCGTCAACTTCACGACGAGTAATTCCCGGGTCGTCACCATCACGGGAGCCGGGTTGACTGCCCTGGTTCGAGCCGTCGGCGGGGGCACAGCGCGGATCGCAGCCACCAGCGAGGGCAAGACCAGCCTCCCCATCGACATTATCGTCAGCGCCGTCTGTTGCTCGGTGGGAGAAGGCGCGCCCAGTACCGCGATTTCTCAGGCTATGAATGACGCCGTGTCCCGGACGCGCGTCCAGCTGCGAACGCCGGGCCCTGAACGGGTTCGCCGTTCCGGATCGGGCTATGTTCAGGAGTTTCAGGGCGTCGACCAGGTGAACCCTGTGCGGTATCTGATCGCGATGGCCGACAAGTCGCCACAGGCATTTGTGATCTCGGGCGCCACGCTCGCCCGCTACGAGGAACTCGGCGCCTCGGCCGGAGCTCTCGGGTTTCCGACCTCCGACGCCGCCGCTTCCGGACGCCAGGACTTCGAGCGAGGCACGCTGGCCGGAACTCCGCCTCGTCTGGTAACCGGCACGATTTTGACCCGCTGGGCGCAGTCGGGTTACGAATCCGGACCGGCTGGTTTGCCGGTTGCCGAGGTGGTGCAGGGAACCAGTTTCACCGCCAGTGCCGCCACCAGCCAGGCGTTCACCACAGGCGTCATCGTCAGCGGCCCGAAAGGCACCTACCTCATCCGTGACCGGGCAGCGGAATATTACCTGGAACAGGGTGGCATTCTGAGCGCGCTCGGCCTCCCGACAGGCGAGCAGCCTGGGTCAGGCCCGACCTTCCGCCAGGAGTTCGAAGGCGGTACCCTGGAATACAGCTCAGACGCGACAGACATAAAGATTACGCCGAGACCGCGCACCCCTGCCATTTCTGTGTCGCCGGCATCTCCGCTACCGGGCAGCCGCGTTCGAATTGCAGTTTCGGGTTTCGCCGACCGGGCGAACCTCCGCGTCTCATCCACCGGGCAGGCTGACTTTCTGGTCGGCACGGCCAACGGGACTTACGTGTGGGACATCGCCATTGCAGCCACCGCCGCCCCCGGCACGGTGACACTCCGGGCCACCGATACGTCAGCGAATACGTCGGTCACCGCAACCTATACGATTCGCACCCTTGCTCAGGCGCGCGTCGTTCTGACGGCCATCTCAGGAGATACGCAAACCGGTGCTCCGGGCGTGGTCCTGCCGGCGCCGCTGCGAGTGCAGTTGCGCGACGACACCAGCTCGCCCGTGGCCGGGGTTACGGTACGCTTTACTCCTTCACCGGGTGCGTCCGTGAGTCCGGCCACCGCCATCACGGACGCCACCGGACTCGCCGAAACGGCCCTCACGCTGCCGGCTACCGACGGCATTGCGCTGGCGACTGCCGAGGCGGCAGGCCGGATCGTCACGTTTTCCGCCCGAAGCGCCGGTGGCACCGTCACCGGGTTTCCGAAGCTGATGCAGTCTGGTTCTGACGCGGTCGGCACTGGAACCACGCCGATCTCTGAAGGCGGCGCGCTTCTGGCGTCCGCGGCCTCCATTCTTCGGTACCTTCAGGTTCACGGCGACCTTAAGAACCCTAATGGCATGGCAGATGTGGCGACGCTCAACGAATATCTCCGACGCACGTGTGTCACCGATACTCAGGGCACGCAGGTGTGCGACGGGTTTCTCACCGCGCCGGAATCGCGGGAGCAGATCGTAAATTTGTGGCGACTGTCAGGCTTCGTGGGTGGAAATCTTGAAGTCTCCCCGGAAAAATCCGACATCGAGACCATCCGGTCTCTGGTAGCTGGCGGCTCCCCGGTCCTGATCGCCCTGTCCATGCAGAACGGCGACACCCCGGCTGGCTCGCATTTCGTAGTGGCCACTGGGGTGGCAGCGGATGGCAGCCTCCAGATTCATGACCCGCGCACTGCCTTCGGACGCACCGTACTTTCCGATTATCTAAACGGCTTCGATGCTGGCGGGCTCTCCTGGAGAGCGACGATTGGGGGGGCGGTTCGCCTGCTCCCGCGCGTGCCGCTGTCGACTTCTTTTGTTGTGACAGCTTCCAGCCCTGTCAGCATCGCATCGCCGTCGGGAGAATGTGGCATCAGCGTCGAATGGCCGGATCAGGCGGCGAAGCTGGACGGCACGGCGTCCGGAGCACGAATGCTACGAATGCGGGCCTGTAGCGGAACTGCCTCGGAATATCAGCTCGACATCGGTGGAACTGGTGATTTCCGGGCTACCGTAACGGACCTTGCGGACGGTGGCTCGCGCTCAGACCTTGCGGGCAGTGGCGTCGCGGCCTTCCGCGTGTATCGCCCAGGCACCTGGCTCGCGATCAGTCCTCAGGAAACGGTTCTGGATGCCTCGGCGGTTCTGAACTCGGCCACGCTGACGCCCGATATCGCCCAGGGAGGCCTGATTTCCATCTTTGGGAACGGGCTGGCGCGTCCGGGCGCGGCAACCACGCTGGAGATTGGGGGACGCCCGGCGATTGTGCTGGCAGCCACTCCGTTCCGGGTGGATGCGCAGGTTCCACCGGAGGTCGCGGCTGGCAGCACGGTCTTGCGGCTGACATCGCCCTACGGCGGCACGGAACAGACCATCGAGGTTCGCCCCTACGCCCCTGCTGTCTTCCGCACAGCGACAGGACGTCCGAACATCGTGAATGCTAATAATCAGGCGAACTCGCCGCAGAACCCGGTGGTCCGGGGGCAGGCGATCGTCATATATGCGACCGGGCTCGGCGTGACCAGCCGGTCAGGCACGCTGAATCCCACGCAGACCCCCGTCAACGTGGTGGTGTCCGGCCAGGAATTGCGTCCTTCGTATGCGGGACTCGCGCCGAATTTCACCGGGTTATACCAGGTTAATCTGGTAATCCCGGCAACATTTCCTCCCGGTTTGGATCAGGCATTGAGGTTGAAGCAGGGAACTGTAGAGAGCAGCCCTGTGGAAATCTCAATCCAGTGAGGTTTATCCCAGCCTCGGCGAGGGAAAGTCGTTGACCTGCGAAGCACTTACATGCTCTAATGGCAGCGTAACGTCTAGATCTTCATATCAAAGTGTAGCGTGTCGCACTTGTGTCTCGGCGAGAGTCGGGGGCGAGTCGATGCTATGCTCGGGTGAGTGGGTCTGGGCGGAGCGGTAACCTTCTGCAAAGAGGGAGTCCCGCGAGCACAGAAGAAAATAAAAATGAGAAGTCAAATCCGGGTCCATTGAGGCTCAGGTTGAAAGAACTTCCGTCAATTCAAATTCAGTTACTTTTGACCTTCACAAGGAGAAGGAAATGGTTGCATTTCGCAAGTTGTATCCTGTCCTGGCTGTAGCCGCGCTCAGCGTAGCTTCGGCATTTGGACAGGGTGTTAGTACTCCACTGGTCTGCCAGGCCAATTCGGGCGTTCCGCCCGTGGTCCGCGCAGAAGGTCTGACCGAACTTACCGGCGACCTCGTTATCAATTGCACCGGTGGCAATCCGGCAGCTGCTATCATGACCAACATTCAGGTCTTCCTGAATACCAACGTCACCAGCCGCCTCGGTGGCGGCGACACGTATGACGCACTCCTGATGATCGACGAACCGGGCGCCGCCCGCACGGACGTCAATGGCGCTGCGACGGCTGGCGTTACGCCGTTCTGCCCCACCGCTGCTGGCGCTGCTGCCTGCAACCCGGCGGTTGTCGGCCAGACCTATCAGCAGGGTACGCAGACTGTCTATCGCGGTACGAAGCCGCTGGTCAGTGTGCAGAACTCTCTCGTCTGGGCTGGTGTCACGATTGTTCCTCCGGGCAGCAATCGTACCCGCACGATCCGCATCACCAACGTTCGCGCCAACGCGAGCGCCATCGGTGCGACCACGAGCGGCCTGCCGAACCAGATCATTGCGTTCATCTCGTCGTTCCCGCAGGGCACCTTGCCGATCGACAATCCGCAGCAGACCGTTGGCTACGTCCAGCAGGGCTTGCTGTTCGACACTCGTAACTGCGGCAACACCGGTGGCCGTGGAGGCAGCGTGAATGGCTTCCAATGCCAGAGCCGCAACCAGGATCGGTTCAACACGCCGACCGGCGGTGGACTGCCGTCCAACGGCGCCACCAACGACACGGTTGTCGGTCTCCGCTTCCGCGAAGGCTTCCAGACCGCGTTCAAGGTTCGTATCGCTACCGCTGCTGGTCAGGCTGCCAGCCTCCCGGGTCAGGTTTTCAACTCTGAATCTGGCTTCGTGAATCCTGGTACCGACGTTGCCGGTCAGCCCGCCGCAGGTGTTGCCGATGCCGGCACTCGCCTGATGGCCCGCTTCAACAACGTTCCCAGCAATGTTCGCATCTTCGTCAGCGTAGCTTCGGTGATGCCGACTTCGAGCGTTGGTTCCGCCGCTGTCCTCGTGACGACCGATCCGAACGGCGCCACCCCGAATAACCCCAACCCAACCGCTCCTGCACCTGGCGCGCCTCCGGGAGTCGTCACGGTCAATTGCTCCGGCGTCACCCTCGTGCCGTCCGGTGCCAATGCCGTTGAAGTTCCGCTCACCGCCGGCACCGGCCAGGCTGTGTGGGAAGTCACTGCGGCTGACCAGTCCAACCTGGAAACCCTCATCTTCCACGCTGCCTACGCCTACGTAGCCAACGCCAATGCCGGTCAGCCTGGCATCGGTGCGGCCACCGTTATGGGCACCTTCGCTCCTGTCTACACCGCGTCCAACGCCGGTCAGTCTGACTTCGGCACGCCGTCCATCCCGCGCTTCGTCGCTGGCACGGCTTCCGCTCAGAGCTTCTTCTCGATCAGCTCCTGCGTAACGAACCTGCTCTTCCCGTTCGTGACCAACCAGGCTGGTTTCGATACCGGTATCGCCATCGCCAACACCTCGCAGGATCCGTTCAGCAGCTCCAACCAGAATGCTGGCACTTGCAGGTTGAACTACTACGGGACCTTGCCGAACAACGCCCCGCTTACCACTACGTCGGAAACCACCGATCGTGACGTCGCCGCCGGCGCCACGCTGACCATGGTTCTCTCCACGGGTGGTGGCTTCGGCCTGAAGGGCAACCCGAACATGCAGGGCTACATCATCGCTCAGTGCAACTTCCGCTTTGCGCATGGTTTCGCCTTCATCACGGATGGCCCCATCGGCCAGGCTCGTGTGGCCGAGGGTTACCTCGCCATCGTGCTTGACGGTATCGACACGATCCGCGGCAACGTCAACGGCGAAGAACAGGGCCACTAAACCCTGCCTTTGCTTTAACCGAAAGGAGGGGAGGAAACTCCCCTCCTTTTGTCTTTTTAATCCCCACTCCTCCCCCAAATCGCACAAGGATCATTTCAGCGGTGATACACTGAAATGGCCCCCGCGTCCAACCAGGCCATACGTCTGGCTAAGTTGTCACTTCGAAATTCAGAGGTGTGTATGCATCGAAGGTGGTTGTGTACTTCCACAGCCTTGTTATGTCTGCTCGCGCAGGCTGCGATCGCGCGGAACATTTTCGTCACCCCCAATGACCCGGTCAGCACCCAGCTCGCTACCGTCAACGGGGATCCCTTTAGTTTCGGGACGACGCTAAGCACGATTCCAGGATCTGTTGCCGTCCTGCCGTCGCCAAATGCGCAGAAATTCTACGTCATCGGCTCGGGAACCTCAGACAATCTCGGCGTCCTGAACGGTCGATTCCCCAACTTGACTGAGGGAGTCCGGATTAACGTCGGCATGGCGATTACCGCTGCCGATATCAGCCCCGACGGACGGCGCCTCATTGTCGCCGGACCCAACGGGGCAGCCCTCATTGATACTTCAACCGACCGTGTCCTGCTGAGCGCAGGCTCAGTCGACACGGGCGCAAGCCCCATCGATATCGCCATCAGCGTCGATTCCCGGTACGCCTATGTGCTTAGCTCCTCCAATGGACGGCTGACTTCCATCGACCTGAACAGCAATGCCGTTGCAGCGACGGTGCAGGTTCCGAATACCTCAGTCGGCGTCAGTGTGGCTCCGACAGGTGTCGTCTACGTCAGTGCGGCGAGTCAGATCTATGAGATCAACCCGGCCACCCTTGCTGTTCGAGCGGTAATCAACACGAATGGAACACCGGAAGCCCTGCAATTTACGCCTAACGGGCGCTATGGCATCGGGCGCAACACCCTGTCGTTTTCCGGACGGGCCCTCGTCATCCTTGACCTGCAGTCCCGCAGGAGCCTCGAAACGCCGACTTCGGCCGCCTTTTCATCGCTAGCCGTTGTCAGCAACGAAATCGGGTACGGGGTAATCCCGGGCGGGATGCTGGTGGAGTTCCGTATCGCTTCGGACGGTACCGTCACTCAGGCCACCCCCTCGGTGAATAACGGATTGCTCCCCAGTGCGATCACCGACATCGCCGCGAGTGGCGAACTGCCCTCAAGCAGGTACCTGATCATCTCCTCGGGCGGTAACGCAATGCGGCTGAACACCGCAACCGGCGAGTTGATCGGACCCATTACGGTCGGTCAGCAAGGCGGGCTTTCCAGTGTGGTGCCGCTCAGCACGGGAAGCGTTCAGGGCGTTCTCTCGTACAACCCGTCCCAGACAATTCCTGCCGGGAGCACCAGCCTTCCGCTCACCCTGATCGCGTACGACGGAAACGGGTCACCAACTGCTGGCGCGCCGGTCACCTTCTCGACATCCGCAACAGGCATCGCGTTCTCCAACCCCAGCGCGACCACGAACATGATGGGTATCGCCGCCACTACAGTCACTATCCCGGCGGGCCGCACAGGCTCCTTCCAGGTAAACGGTGTGATGGGTCAGCGTACCTTTACGTTCAACATCAATATCGGCGATCCGGGCCTGCCCGGCGGCGGAACCGGACCCGGCACAAGCACGCCCAGCTTCACCATCCTTTCCGGACAGGGCTCGGTATTGAAGATGAACTTCGGCACAAGCTCTCAGGAACCGATGCGGGTGAAGTACATGGCAGCCGACGGAAGCGCCATTGCGAATTCGGCAATCACCTGGACCCTGCTGGAAGGCGGTGGTGTTGTAGTTATCGACAACAGCGGGCTTACCGACGGCGATGGCGTCTCGACAGCGAACATCACCACCGGATTCCTGGCGGGTGCGAACACTCCTCTGCGCCGCTATGCGATTCGGGCCTCTGCGCCGGACGGACAGAGCCAAACGTTCTACGTGACTGCCGTGCGTACCAATACTGACGGCAGCGGCGGTGTCTTTATCACCCCGAGGCTGGTAAACGGCAGCACCATTACGGCTCGTACGGGTGAGGTGCTGGCGAACGCGATTTCCTTTAATCTGCGCTCGGCGCTCGATGGCACCCAGATCCCGTTTGGCGGTCTGCGCATTGTCAGTGGTAATACCGAGCCGAACTTTGGACCGGTCGTGGAATGCCGCGGCGGCAATGCGCTGTCGGACGCCAATGGCGATGTGACTTGCGATCTGGTGATCACCGGGCGTACCGGAATAACCAACTTTCAGGCGAACATTGGCGCGGGATCCTCGCTTTACAACTACACCGTCAACGTCATAGTCGGGTTGCCGGCAACGGTCCGGGCAATATCCGGAACCGGCCAGACTGGTCTCCCAGGTCAACAGCTCGGTGCCTTCACCGTTGAGGTGAAAGACGGAGCTGGCAACCTGCTCGCCGATGTACCGGTGAGTTGGAACATCCCGCCCGCGGCAGGCGTGGTTAGCATTCAGAATCGGACCGACTTCAACGGACGCGCCTCGGCAACAATCACGCTGCCATCCACACCCGGTACGTACGTTGTTTCGGCGACTGCCAACGGGATCACGGCCACATTCAGTGCTACAGGCAACGCGGTTGCCGGCAATCTGGTGCAGGTTGGCGGTGATAACCAGTCGGTAATCGTCGGGCAGCAGTTCGGACAGCAGCTTCAGGTGCGGGTGGTCGACCCAACCGGAGCGGCGCTGGCCGGGCAGACCGTTACGTTCTCCGTGCAAAGCGGCAACGCCTCGGTGAGTTCGCCGAGCGTAGTGACCAACGCGCAGGGGATCGCCGCTACTACGGTGACCGCGGGTAACAGCGCGGGCGCCATCGTGGTATCGGCATCCACTGGCAACTTCCGCCTGAACTTCAATCTGACGTCCCGTCTGGCAGGCCCGGTCTTTACGACCGACAGCATTGTCAACGGCGCCAGCTTCCAGCCCGGAATCTCACCTGGCTCCATCGCTTACATCCGCGTCGCCGGGATTGCCCCGAACGTGCGCGGCTCGGTGGTACCGACGAATCTCGTTGGCCCGTTGCCCACCTCGCTGGCCAACGTCCAGGTGATCTTCTCCGGGATCGCAGCGCCTATCTTCGCCGTCTCGAACATCAACGGCGAGGAAAGTGTAGCTGTTCAGGTGCCCTTCGAGGTACCGGTGGGCTCAGCCACGGTCACCATCCAGGGACCCGGCGGCAGCAGCACCACCGTTAGCGGCGTCCAGATCGAAACGTTGAAACCCGGTCTGTTCACCTGGCTGGATCCGGCTACGAATTCCACTTACGCTGTGGCTGTCCGCCCGGATGGCAGCTTCGTAGGCGGATCGAACCCGGCCCGGCGTGGTGAGGTGATTCGGGTCTACGCAACTGGTCTCGGTCAGACCTCGCCCGCAACTGCTACCAATCGCGTCGGCGGCACGGGTCAGTCGGTGGCGGCTCCGCTGGTGGTCGGCGTGAATAACGCTGGTACCCGGCTAATTTCCGCGGAACTGATGACCGGCACTGTCGGCGTCTATGTGGTCTCCCTGCAGATCCCAACTGATGCAGCATCTGGTCCGAACCAGCCGATCGGCCTTGCGGCTGTTCGGCCGGACGGTGGCGCCGAGTTCGCCAACTCGGCCTTCGTACCCATTCAGTAGTCTGTAGTTTCACAATGACGGGACCGCATCCAGCCGATGCGGTTCCGTTTCGTTTGTGCACCGTCTAAAATAGTTAATATATGCGCCTGCAGGCTATTCCGTGTCTTCTGATCGCAGCGTGCTCCTTTGCCCAGTCCCCGACCGACGTCTTCGACAAGGCGCCGCCGGAGATCGACAAGGCACTGCGAGAACGCGTCGATATCTTTATTCAGGCGCACATCGAAGGCAAGTTTCGCCGTGCCGAGCAGGTGATTCACGCTGACAGTCAGGATGAGTTCTATAACGCTGAAAAACAGCGGCTGATCAGCTACCAAATTACAAAAATCACCTACTCCGAAAAGTTTACTCATGCGACGGTAATGTCGGATGTGGAACTCGACTGGGCTACTCCCCGAACGGGTAAGATCCGCGTCAAGCCGCCGATGAAGAGCGTCTGGAAGCTGGAAAACGGCCAGTGGTGGTGGTATGCGCCCCCGCGCGTCAAATGGGAAACGCCTTTCGGCGAGATGAGGCCAGCTCCTGAGACGGCTCCAGGCGCGCCCGTCGCCCCTCAGATACGCATGGTGGATCCCAACGCGATCCTGGCCAGGGTTCAGGCCGACAAATCGGAAATCAAGCTCGACAGCGTCAAAGCCTCGGAAGACAGTGCACACATCAGCGCCGATATACCAGGTGAAGTTCGGCTGGAAGTCCAGCCCCACCGTATCCCTGGACTGACTGTGAGCTTCGAGAATCAGACGATCCGCCAGGGAAGCCCGGCGACCATTCGTTTCAAATACACCCCACCCGACGCCACTGCCAAGACAGCGCAGATCGTATATATCCACGCTAACCCGCTAGGAAAGGTGTTCTCGTTTACTCTGGATTTCGCACCTCCGCCAGTTGTGCCAACCGCGCCGATCGTTTTTCCCGGAAAACTGCCCGCTCCGGCGAAGAAGTGAACAGCCCGGTTCTATAATCGAGTAAATGTCCACAACCCTGGTTTCGCCGGATTTGCGGGCGAAGTACGAGGTCGTGATCGGGCTGGAAGTTCACGTTCAGCTCGGCACCCGAACCAAGATCTTCTGTTGCTGCCCGACGAGTTTCGGCGCGGATCCGAACGCAAACGTGTGCCCCGTGTGTCTTGGGCTTCCCGGCGCATTGCCGGTCCTGAGCCGCGAGGCCGTCGAGATGGCCGTCCGCGCCGCAGTCGCCCTGAACTGCGAAGTGCGTCCATTCTCCCGGTTTGCGCGTAAGAACTATTTCTATCCCGATCTGCCCAAGGGATATCAGATCTCGCAATACGATCAGCCGTTTTCAGAATTCGGGCACGTCGACGTAGTGGTGGATGGCTCGGCCAGACGCATTCGGATTACCCGCATTCACATGGAGGACGACGCAGGCAAGAGCGTCCACGACGGATACCGCGATTCGGACCGCTACTCCTATGTGGATCTGAACCGCTCCGGAACGCCGCTGATCGAGATCGTCAGTGAGCCGGATATGCGCAATTCGGACGAAGCTTACGCTTTTCTGACTGAGATCAAGCAGGTGATGCAATTCGTTGATGTGTCTCCGTGCGACATGGAGAAGGGTCAGCTGCGATGCGATGCCAACGTGTCGGTTCGGTTGTGGGGTGAACCCGAATTCGGGACCAAGGTGGAAGTTAAGAACCTGAACTCGTTCCGTTTTCTGAAAATGGCCCTGGATTACGAGGTGACGCGTCAGGTCGGTGTCATCGAGAACGGCGGCAAGATCATCCAGGAAACACGCCTCTTCAACCCAGACACAGGCGAGACGGCTGGCATGCGGTCAAAGGAGCAGGCCCACGACTACCGCTACTTCCCGGAACCGGATCTGGTTCCATTGCGGATCGGTTCCGCATGGCAGACGGAAATCTGCAAGTCTATGCCAGAACTGCCCGCCAGCCGCCGCGGCCGGTTCACTGCGGCGTTTGGCCTGCGCGAGTACGATGCGGAGGTTCTGACCCAGACCCGGGCAATTGCCGACTACTTCGAACGTGCATCGGCCGCCTCGGGTGATCCGCGCACTGCCGCCAACTGGGTGATGGGAGATCTGGCCGCGGCCCTCAAGGGAGCGAATCTGGAATTCGACGCCTCGCCGGTCTCACCGGAGAACCTCGGGGAGCTAATTGCCCTGATTGCCAGCGGAGAGATCTCAGGCAAGCTCGCCAAGGACATTTTTCCGAAGATGTTCTCGAACGGCGAGACCGCGCGGGTGATCATTGATCGCGAGGGGCTACGGCAGATCTCCGATACAGGAGCACTCGGCACCATCGTCGACCAGGTGATAGCCGCCAGCCCGAAACAGGTGGAACAATACCGGTCCGGCAAGACCACTGTCATTGGTTACCTCGTGGGTCAGGTGATGAAGGCGTCTCGCGGCCAGGCTAACCCTCAGACAGTGAATGACTTGCTAAAAGAAAAGCTCGGCGGATAGCCGAGACGCACCCCGACGGCTTAATATAAGAAGCGGCGCCGGCTCCCACTGCCGGAGACACCTCATGAAAGGTATCCCATGGTTCAGCAGGAAGTGCTGTTCTGCACAGAACTGGTCGGGCTCCGCGTCTTTGATACACGCCGACGAATGATTGGTCGCGTCAGAGACGCGGCTCTTGTGCCAATTATCAACCCCGTTCGGGTGGACCGCTTCCTGATTGGCGGTGGTCTGGCCTGGCTTACAGTTCGATTTGACCAGGTCCACCGCGTCTCCATGGAAGGAATCTTTCTCCGTGACGAGAAGCTGACGCCGTATCACTCTGACGAGTACATGCTCCGGATCGTGCGCGACCTGCTGGATCAGCAGATCATAGATGCGCTCGGCCGGAAGGTGGTCCGTGTCAACGACGTCACGTTCGAGATCAGACAGGGCGAAAACTACCAGTACCTCGACGTCCTGGAAGTCGACATCGGTGTGCGAAGCATCTTCCGCCGGCTGGTACAGGGCGTCTTACCCATTTCGTTGACCCGATATCTGCAGCGCTCTATCTCGCCCAACTCGATCCGGTGGGAGTACTGCAACATAGTCGAGCCCGATCCGCAGCGCAGGCTCCGCCTGAACATCTCCCACGACGCGCTCGAGAAGATGCACCCCGCCGACCTCGCCGACATTGTAGAGGAGCTGAGCCCGGAGGACCGGGAAGCCATCATCGAGAACATCGATGCCGAGGTCGCGGCCGAGGTGCTGTCGGAGATGGACCCGGATGTCCAGGCCCGTATTCTCGAGTCTCTGGAAACTGAAAAGGCGGCTGCGATCATTGAGGAGATGGCGCCCGATGAGGCCGCGCACGCCCTCGCTGAGCTCGAAGAACAGACTTCGAGCGACATTCTCGAAGAGGTTACCGAGGAGACTCGCACCGAAGTCGGGGAAATTATCGAATATGACGAGCACACCGCCGGATTTCTGATGAATACGGAGTTCGTGGCATTGCCCGAAGCTGCAACTGTACAGGACGCCCTGAATGCGCTCAAAGACGACCTGGAGATCATGGAAACCCTCAATACAGTCTTCCTGACCGACAATGCGGACCGTCTGGTTGCCGCTGTCCCGCTGGCGCGGCTGCTGCTGGCAGGCGGCGCGGAGCCGTTGAAAAAGTTCGCTTCGGAAACTCTGATTCAGGTAAATGTGGAAGAACGGGAGAACCGAGTCACTGCCCTCTTTGACAAATACAATCTGCTCACCCTGCCGGTAGTTGATGGAGAAGAACGCCTGGCCGGCGTCATTACGGCGGACGACATCATTTCGGTTCTGCGACATCGCTGATGTTACGACGTTTTCGACATCGCATCACGGTCTTCTTTGCCGTACTCGGACCGGGGTTCATTACGGCGGTGGTCGACAACGACGCAGGCGGTATTTTCACGTATTCGCAGGCAGGGGCAAAGTATGGGTACCTGCCTCTGTGGACGCTGCTGCCGATTACGATTCTGCTGATTGTTACTCAGGAAATGTGCTCACGAATGGGGGCTGTTACGGGCAAAGGCCTCTCGGACCTGATTCGGGAGGAGTTTGGCCTTCGGACTACATTCGTTATGCTGATGGCGCTTCTCGTCGTGAACCTGGCGAACGTTATGGCCAACTTTGCCGGTGTCGCCAGTTCCCTCGAGTTATTCGGAATCAGTCGCTATATTTGTGTCCCTGCTGTAGCCGTTGGCGTATGGTTTCTCATTCTAAAGACGAATTACAACCGTATTGAAAAAGTATTTCTGTTTGCCACCTCGCTGTATATTTGCTACCTGATATCCGGGATTCTGGTGAAGCCGGACTGGCGTGAGGCCGCTGTTTACAGTGTGCGGCCCGTGCTGATGCTCGACACCGGGTACATTGCGATGCTGATCGGGATGGTAGGTACGTCTGTTGCTCCCTGGATGCAGTTTTTTCTGCAGGCAGCCGTGGTGGAAAAGGGAGTTACGGCCAAGGACTATGCCGAATCGCGAATTGAAGTCATTGTGGGCTGTATCGTGATGTCGGTGATTGCATTTTTTATTATCGTGTCTTGTGCAGGCGCCATCTGGACCAACGGCCCGCGCGACATTCGCGATTCCGCCGATGCTGCGATGGCGCTGCGGCCGTTCGGTTCCTACGCGTACCTGTTGTTTTGCGCAGGCTTGCTGAACGCCTCTGTGTTTGCGGCTTGTATCCTGCCGCTTTCCACCGCCTATACGGTTTGTGAAGGACTCGGATTCGAGTCCGGGGTTAACCGGAGTTTTCGCGAAGCCCCGGTGTTTTACTGGCTGATTACCCTGTTGATTGCCGTCGGGGCGGGCGTCATCCTGATTCCGGGCTTTCCACTCGTCCGCATGATTCTGGTTTCTCAGATTATCAACGGCGTGCTTCTGCCCGTTGTGCTGGTGTTCATGACGTCGCTCATCAACAGGCGCAGTCTCATGAAGGACTGGGTAAACTCATCGGTATACAACGTCGTGGCATGGACAGCCGTGGCGGTCATGATCGGGCTCACCCTTGCGCTGGCCGGGATCCAGATCCGCGATTCTCTTCACTGATCGCGGACCGTTTTCTGCGTATGGTGCGCTGCCAGTGAGCACATCAACCGGCCAATCTGACCCAGCGGGGAAGACTGCTCGGCAGCGCCGTTAAGCACCGCCTGCTTGGGCATCCCGTAGACGACGCAGGAAGCCTCGTCCTGCGCCAGCGTGCGGGCGCCGGCACGGCGCATCTGGAGCAGACCGTTCGCGCCGTCTGAACCCATACCCGTAAGCACGACACCCACGCACCGCGACCGGCGAAGCCTTGCCATCGATTCAAACAACACGTCCACGGCAGGTCGCTGGTAACATACTCTTTCTCCGCTGGTAAGTCTCGCAACCAGGCCCCTGGAGGTCTCTGTCAAGATCAGGTGGGCGTCACCCGGCGCGACCAGCGCGAGCCCCTCGGACACCACATCACCGTCCTCTGCCTCTTTCACGCGAATCGCACATACCTGGTCGAGGCGCTGGGCGAAGGCTCGGGAGAACACTGGTGGGATGTGCTGCACAATGAGTATCGGGGGAGAGTTGGCCGGAATGTCCTGCAGCACCTGGCGAACGGCTTCTGTTCCACCGGTCGAGGCACCAATCCCAATTACGACAGGCGGAAACCCCGAGGTGCGCAGAGTCGTGCCGGCTTTGGCGCGCGGTACCGGTGCCGCATGCGCCGTGCGGCGTACCACACGAGCCTGGGCCGCCGCCCGTACTCGCGAGATCAAAATCGCTCGAAGGTCGGCCGCCGCCAGCAGCTTCCCAGGCTTGGCGACCACGTCGGTTGCTCCCGCTTCGAGCGCTTCGAGTGCAATCTTACAGCCAGCCTGTGCCAGCGAACTGACGACCACTGTTGGCACCGGTCTGTCGCTGGCCATCAGTCTCTTCAGGAATGTGATGCCGTCCATCCGCGGCATCTGGAGATCGAGCGTCAGGACGTCGGGCCGCAACTCCCGGAGCATCTCCTCGGCCACCACGGCGTCAGGCGCCGAGCCGACCACTTCCAAATCCGGAGCGGAGGCGATCGCTTCACACAGAATCCTCCGAACGAGCGGTGAATCGTCGATTACCAGGACTCGGCTCTTTCCCACACTCATCTAGTGCTCCCTGGAGTAGTCGGTAAACGAGCAACTCAGGCCTACTTCGAGGCATTCAGATTCCATTTCATAGGTCCGAATAATTGAACATACCGGAGCGGCCTCGCCGGGCTCCAGTACCTGAGGCGGACTGAGCGCGAACCGGCCTTCCGGCGCGGCAATACTCACCATCGCTCCACAGATCATGTTGGCCATCTCCCCGCAAACGGACTCAATCTGAATTCGATCGACCTCCGGCGGGTCTATTCCCAGAAAGCTCGCCGCGAGCTCTTTCGCGCTCGATTCGCTGACTCTAAGTTCGAGCAAGCCCGTGGCGTCACCCTCAAACCGCACCACGCTCGATATCCCCCCAGAGGGAAGTCCTGCCAGCGGTGCTGGCAGCGCGTCGGCAAAGAACATCGTCTCCAACGTTTCGGTAACGGCCAGATCCAGCGACCGTAACATCACATCCATAGACACCAGCTGAGACATTTCTATCGGCCATCCTTCCTTACATCAGGCCTGCAAAACCTCGTCGAGCAGCAGCTTTGTTTCTTCTAATACCTGCCGCATCGCTTCCGGCGTAAACGGCTTTTTCAGGTACGATGTTGCTCCAAGCTGCAGCATGTTGCTGACACGCGTGTGAGTTGAATCGGTGGAGACCACGATGACAGGAGGCTTGCTGCCTGTGACCCTCGCCGCCATAATCCGCAGCAACTCTTCCCCGTTCATGACCGGCATGTTGATGTCTGTCAGCACGACATCGGGAGCATGCAAATCGATTGTGGCCAGCGCCTCAACCCCGTTTCCAGCCTCCAGGAACTCGCAGGTTCCGAAGTCGCAAAGCTGAATGACCCTGCGAATAAAGGACCGCATTGCGGGCGAATCATCCACAATCAGAATCCTCCAGGTTCTCATAGTGCCCTCACGGCCGCAGCCGTTCCCCTTCGCGCCGCCAACTCACGCCAGGGCGCCGCTCCCTGACGAATCAACATTGCACCCGTGGCGATATCGAGGCTCACGGTCCGGGACTCAGTTCCTCCGGTGGCTTCTCCCTGCAGAAACATTCCGGCCTTCCAAAGGGCTTTTCGCATGCTGGTATGGTTGCGATTGCCGATGTCGAAGTGACTGCCGTTTTCCAGCACCTTCGCACCTCCGGCAGCGCGGAGCACGAGCCTCTCCCTGGCAGCACCAGATTCAAAGCAACTCTTTAACAGCATGGGAATCCCTGTGTCGGCAAACAGCCCGGGGTTGGCGCTTCCCCGAACCGTGCTGGTGGACGAATCGGGCAACAGGAAATGCAACAGCCCCCCTATTTTGGCGACAGGATCCCAGGCAACCACCGCGATGCAGGACCCCAGTGCATACGTAATCAAACGGCCGTCGTCGCGGGTGCAGACCCGGCACTCGCCAATACCAACGATGGTGGTTACCATCGGTTCCTCCAGACGTTCATGCCGGTCTCCGATACACAGCGGGACGCACATACTGGAGGGAGTGATCCAGACCCGTCAGGCTCTCAGAGTGCCCCACCAGGAGATAGCCGCCTGGTTCGAGCGCCGACGCAAGTTTCCGTACCACCGCGCTCTGTGTTGCTTTATCGAAATAGATCATCACGTTCCGGCAGAAGATCACCGGGTAGGAGCCGCGAACGGGAAGAGGCTCCATTAGGTTCAGTCGGCGGAACTCGACCTTCGCGCGCCACTCGGGCCGAACCTGCCATGACGTTTTGCCCCGGTCTTGCGACTGAAAATACTTCGGGAGCCACGCAGGAGGAAGGTACTTCAACTTCTCGGCTACGTAGAGTCCCTGCTGCGCGGTTCGCAGAACCCGGGTGGATATGTCTGTGCCCACGATTCGAACATCGGGGCGGCTGCCACCCTGCAGCGCGTCGTCCAGGCTGAACAGAATCGAATACGGTTCCTCACCCGTTGAACTCGCAGCGGACCAAACCGTAATACTCGATCGCTTACGCAACTCCGGCACGATCACTGAAGCGAGGAAGCGAAAGTGCTCCGGCTCCCGAAGGAAGCTGGTGTGGTTCGTCGTCATCGCATCCACCAGTTCGGTCAGCTTGTCGCCGGACCGGTCCGCCTGGACATGACGTAAGTACTGATCGAAGGTCGCGAAACCGCCGGATCGCAGGTACTTGCTCAACCTTGCGGTCACCAGGCGCTCTTTGCCTTCGCGAAGGTCCAGTCCGAACGTGCCGTGAAGGAGGTCACGCAGGGCGGTGAACTCTTTGCGGGTAATTTCCGGGGCTGCGCTCCAGACTGCTGCGTCAGACACTCTTGCGGCCGCCAAAGAGAGTTTTCAGGTCGAGAATCAGACCGACGCGCCCATCGCCCAGGATAGCGCCGCCTGCCACGCCAGCGACATTTTGAAACAGCCGGCCAAGACTCTTGATAACAACCTCCTGTTTGCCTGCCATCTCGTCCACCATCAGGCAGAACGATGTGCCATCGGCGTCGGCGACCACCAAAACACATTCGGCTGGGTTTGTCGACCGCGGGGTCACCCCGAACCGGTTGTACAGACGAACCATAGGGAGCAGCTGATCGCGAATACAGACCATCTCGGCCTGATTCTCGACACTCGACAACATCTCGGGCTTCGGTCGGAGCAGTTCGCGAACCGACGCAAGTGGAATGATGAAGCGCTCTTCCCCGACTACCACTACCAGGCCGTCGATGATGGCAAGCGTGAGCGGGACTTTCAGTGAGAACGTGGTGCCTTTTCCGGGCACGGACACTATTTCGATGTTGCCGCGAAGCCTCGTAATCTGCTTTCGGACCACGTCCATGCCGACCCCTCGGCCGGAAATGTCGCTGACGTTCTCCACCGTGGAAAAACCCGGCTGGAAAATCAAGGCAAGCGTTTCGGCATCGCTTAAAGTCTCGCCCGGGTTTATCAATCCTTTTTGACGTGCTTTGTTGAGAACGCGTGCCCGATCGATACCGCGTCCGTCGTCCGAGACCTCGATTACGATTTGTCCGGCCCGGTGAAACGCTTTCATACCGATGCGTGCGCAGTCGGACTTACCAGCGGCAAGTCTGTCAGCTTCCGTTTCGATGCCATGGTCGATCGCGTTCCGAACCATGTGCATCATCGGGTCTCCGAGTTCTTCGACGATATTGCGGTCCAGCTCCACATGGTCGCCCTGAGTCTCAAACTCGATTCGCTTCCCGAATTTGCGACTCAGGTCCCGGACCAGTCTGGCCATCTTCTGGAACAGTGTTCCCACCGGGACCATACGCATGGACATCGCGGTCCGCTGGACGTCATTCGTAATTCGGCCGAGCTGCGCCAGGTTGCGCATGAGACGGCTGCTCTGAAGGCTGGTCAGCTCCGGGTCGTGGCGAATCAGCGATTGCGCGATTACCATTTCCCCTACCATGTCGACCAGAGAGTCGAGCTTGTCGGTGCTTACCTTGATCGCTCTTGTGTTGACGACTTTGGCAATCCCGCCGCTTGCCTCCTGCTTTACCGGTGCGGCGGGCGCTGCCGTGTCGATGGAGGGTTCAGGGTTCGACAGCTCACCGCGGGGGTCGGCTAAGATTTGATCGGAGTCCCCGGTTTCTACGGTCAGGGGCAGATCATCGACGGACACTGTGTCGGTGTCGGTCGACGCATGAATGCGCGCAATGAGAGGCTTCGGATCGGCCAGCTCTGCCGGAACTTGACCGATCGCACCAGATTCCAGGAGAGTCAGCCACTTACCCAGGTAGTCGCGGCTCTCCAGCACCGCGTCGACAATGGCAGGCGTGACGTTGATTTCGCCCTGCCGGACCATATCGAGCAGGCTCTCGACCTCGTGAGCGACCTCCTGGATGAGAGCAAACTCGAGGAACCCGGCAAGTCCTTTGATTGTATGAAAGCTACGGAAAATGGAGTGTACAGCCTCCGTCCCGTCCTCACCTCTTTCAAGCCTGAGAAGGTGCTCTTCAATAGAACTCAGATGTTCCCGGCTCTCCATGATGAAGTCGCCAACCAGCTCGGGATCCTGAGCCAGACTGAACGAGGGTACTGCGTTGGCCACGACTTCCATCGGGCGAAGGAGAGTCTCAGTCAGCTTTGCAAGACCGCCGTTGATGAACTCGGCGCCATCCTCCGCGTCAATTCGTTCCTGGAGGTGAGCAGCGAGCTCATCGGCGAAACTGGCCGTATCGGTGTTTCCGAAGCTTCGGGCCAGCTCCGAGAGCTGCACGAGAGACTGGACCCAGCGGGATACGTCACCTGTGACGTATTCGCCCTGGGCCAGCTCCGTACGGAGCACCTCAATGCGCTCAGCAATCGTGGTAACAGCGGTCTCACGTTCGGTCATTGCAGCTCCTCAGTTCGAAACGGCCTTCTGTTGCAGTCCGACCAACACGGATAGCTGGTCGGCGGTGTTCTTCATCGCCTGGGCCATCGCGCTGAGTTCCTCGCTGCTTGCGGCGCTCTCCTCCGCTGTGGCTGCTGAGCTCTGCGTCACGCGTTCCATCTGCGCGATCGCCTTGTTGATTTGCTCCATGCCGGTGGACTGTTCCCTGCTGCCGGAGCTGACGTCCTGAATCAGCTTGCTAACCTTGGCTGCACCGCCCGTGATGCTGTCAATCGCCTGAGCTACCTGCCGGAGTCTTTCCTTGCCCTCTCCGGAGCGGGTGATCGATTCCTCAATCAGTTGTGCCGTATCCCGTGCCGCCTGAGCGCATCGCTGTGCCAGACTGCGAACCTCGTCTGCGACCACTGCGAAGCCCATTCCCGCATCGCCGGCTCGCGCTGCTTCCACTGCTGCGTTGAGCGCAAGAATATTGGTCTGGAACGCGATCTCGTCAATGACCTTGATGATCTTCGAGATCTTGTCCGCCGATGCGTTGATCTCATTCATGGACACCACCATGTGCTCGAGGGTCTTGTTCGCGTTGGAAACCTGACGGTCCACGTCGGTCATGAGATCGGCAGCAGTAGCAGTGCTCTCGGTGTTTCGAAGCGTCATGCTGGTCAGCTCTTCGCCCGAAGCGGAAGTCTCCTCCAGCGTGGCGGCCTGTTCGGACGCGCCCTGAGCCAGGCTCTGGCTGGCGGAAGAAACCTGCCCGGCCGCACCCGCAACCTGGCTGGCCATCTCACTTACTTCACCCGCAGTTTGCCGAAGTTCATTGCTGAGGTTTCGGATGATCAGGAAGGCGCCAATTCCGACCAAACCAAACAGACCGAGCGAACCCCAGATCAGCCACATGCTGGCCTTGACCTGACTCGCGGCAGCGCTTCGTTCCTCGTCAATCAAAGCCTGGCTTGTACCAACTAGCTCTGTGGCGCCTTTGCTCACATCCTGGAATATTTGGAACGTGGTTTCTCTTCCACGTTTGGCGGCGTTCGCGGCCTCGCCGGCCAGACACAATCTCTCCAGTTCCGGGAACGCTGCAAGCCACCTTGGCATTTGATCTTTCAACGAGCCCATAATTCGCTTACCGTCGGGAGATACCAGTAACGGTTCTATGTTCCTCAGGAGCTGATTGGCTTTCTCGGCAAGCGCGCGAAATTCAGACTTCGCTGCTTCCACACCCGGACGGTCGTTCTCGTACGCAGCCAGGTACATCCCACGCTGATACACGAGCATGTCCGAGGTTACTGTGTTGAACTGGTTGGCGAGGTCGATCTTCTTGACCGAGGCCCCTGTAGCCGTCTCCAGTTTGGCAACCAGACCGTTCATGCCGAGAATTGCCGATACGCCGATCGCCATGGCCAGCACCAGCAGTGCGCTGAATGTGAGCGTCAGACGAGTTCCGATGCTGTATTTTTTCATTTTGTTTAAGCCTCTGCGGTCTCACGAGCCAATGCGTTTAGACCAATAAGGTCCGAACTCATCAAAACCTGGTCGATGTCGAGAAGGATCTTGACGCTATCTTTCACTTTCGCCAGTCCGAGCAGGAACGGAGTCTCCACGCCGTTGCCGAAGTCGGGGGTGTTCTGTGTGTCGCTTTCGGTCAGCGTCAGCACTTCGCTGACTTCGTCCACGATGATGCCCATCGGGCCGTGCTGATTCGTTCCGACTTCCACCACGATGATGCAGGTGCGCTGCCCATACTCGGGATCTGGCATGCCGAACTTCAGCCGAAGGTCGATTACGGGTATGACTTTGCCTCGCAGGTTGATCACTCCGCGGACCTCGTGCGGTGTGTCCGGCACCGAGGTAATGTGCTGTAGTTTCACAATTTCGCGTACTTTGAGTACACGGATCGCGTATTCTTCCCGGCCGAGAGCAAAGCTCAGATACTTGCCTCCGCGGTTTGCAGGCGAGTTGTTTTCCGTTGCCTGGTTAACGGTTGCTTTTGTTGCCGTAGCCATTTCTTTCCTCCTCAGATCTGCATCGACGCGGCGCCGGCCAGCGTCAGACGTGGCCGCCCGAGGCCTTGATTCTTCGCAAGGCACAGTTGCACTTCAAGTAGTTCGCCCTCCAGCAGGCAGGGTACAATTGTCCAGTCTTGCGTTCCGACCGTACGGGACGTGAAGTTCCGGCCATGAATCACGGTCGGGATACTCAGTCCCATCGGTCCCAGGTGCTCCTCGAGGGCAGTCTTTACATTGCCGATAATCATGTTGGTGACTTCGGCAACGGCATCCAGTACGTCGTCAGTTACCGAGTCGTACTCGGACATCATCAGGCGGGATGCGACAGTGCAGGCGAGTGCAGCACTACAGGAGATGCTGCCGGTTCCGACCCACGTTCCAGCCAGGCCGATCAGAGATACGACGCCGTTTGTAGAAAGCGCGGCGGTTGTGTCCTGGTAGGCTACCTGCTTCTCAGGAGTCATCGCGAGCATCGTCGTAAATACGTCGTCGGTTGCGGCTCTCACGATTTCGACAACATCGGTATGTGTCAATCCGTTATCTGTCAATCCGTTATTTGTGAACACATTTGTCTCCATGTCGCCTAAATCAGTCCGGCGAGCTTTTCCTTGATCTGGTCCGGCGTAAAGGGCTTGCGAACATACCCGGATGCGCCGAGCTGTACGGCCTCCATAACCTTCGCGTGACTGCCCTCGGTCGTGATCATCACGATCGGAACGGCCTTCCACTCATCGACAGCCCGCACTTCACTCAGGAACTGCAGTCCGTCCATCCTCGGCATGTTGATGTCCGAGAGGATCAGCCCCACAGTGTTGTTGCGGAGCACCTCAAGTGCCTCCACGCCATCGCTGGCCTCAAACACATGCGTCATGGGAACATTAGCCTGCCCCAGAACGCGCTGCAGAATCTTTCGGATCGCTGCAGAATCATCGACAATCAGTACGTTCACGCCAGTCTCCTTTTCGATTTACCAACCGAATGAGAGATCCTGGGAAACGCCCTGATTTGCACAACCAAACTTCACTGAAGTGCAAAACTCGCTTCACCGATTGAGTGCGCGCAGGAGCGCAGGATTCTCATTCTTTTCAACCGAAGAGGTGTTTTTCTCAGGCTGGCTGGGTTTCAGGGCTCTTGCCGCCCCTTACACCTGCCTTCTCGGATGGCGTATGAACTGTAATAGGAAAAATTCGGTAGTTTATTCGGTCGGGGGGAGTATTTTGCGGCTGTGAACGGAGTTCCAGTTTTCGGCGGCTGTTTCTTCGGTCTCGCGGTCGAGGGCAGCGGTCCATTGACGGTGGCCGGCATCGCGAAGCTTCTCGAGGAGACGGTGGTCCCGGTCTGCAGACACGCACTTCTCCACCTGCGCCTCAATATTGCGGTGGCAGCGGTGTTCCTCGCCGGACAGGCGGCGGTCCAGATTATGGAGACTGTGAGTAAACATGGCCTGCCTGTGCAACTCTTCCGCGCTGAAGCTGTTTGCGCCGGCGTGCTGATGGCCGAGTTCCTGCAGTTCCGCCTGTACCTCATTGCGCGACTCGGTCAGATGATTGCGGACGCCATGCAGGCGCTCCAGTTCCGACTTCTCCACTTCAGCCTTCTTCTCACGCCAGTCCATGGTCCGCTGCAGCCGGAATTCAAACCGCTTCATCGATTACTCTCCAGTCCCAAAGACGTCGCAATACCGGCAAGGCTGTCCAGGGTCTCGGTAATCGGTGCCTTTACCCCGGAACTCTGCCGCAGGAAGTCCATTACCCTGTCGTGATTTCGCACCGCGTTGTCGAGCTGAGGGTTCGTTCCAGCCACATAGGCTCCCAGCTGGATGAGGTCAGCGGAGCGCTCGTAGCACGCCATAGCCTCGCGTACTTTCTGCGAGGCTTTCAGATGGTTTGGCGCCACGATTTGTGGCATCACCCGGCTCACCGACTGGAGCACGTCCACCGCGGGATAGTGGCCCGCCGATCCCAGCGATCGCGACAACACAACGTGTCCGTCAAGGATCCCGCGAACGGCATCGCAAATCGGCTCGTTGAAATCGTCGCCCTCCACCAGCACCGTAAAGAAACCAGTAATCGAGCCATTCGCGAAGTTGCCCGCCCGTTCGAAAATCTTCGGCAACAGATTGAATACCGACGGTGTATAGCCTTTTTGGCTGGGTGGCTCACCCGCTGCAAGTCCGATCTCGCGCTGAGCCATTGCGAGCCGCGTCACCGAGTCCATCACCAGCAGCACGCTCTTTCCCTGGTCCCGGAAATATTCAGCCACTGCCAGAGCGACATAGCAGGCCCGGATCCGCAGCGGTGCTGGCCGGTCCGACGTGGCCACTACTACCACCGACTTCTTTCGCCCTTCGGGGCCGAGTTCATGGTCGAGGAACGCGCGAACTTCACGATTGCGCTCGCCGATCAGAGCAATTACCGTCACGTCGGCGCCGTTCTGCCGCGACATCGTGCCCAGCAGCGTACTCTTTCCGACCCCGCTGCCCCCAAACAGTCCGATGCGCTGCCCCTTGCCACACGTCAGCAGCCCGTCGATGACGCGGATTCCTGTCACGAGTGGTTCCGTAACAGGTTCGCGGCTAAGCGGGTTGGGCGGAGTCGCGAACAGGTTGTACCACGTTGCCGGCTGCAGACGCGGACCTTCGTCGAGAGGTTCTCCGAAGCCATCCAGCACCCGCCCGAGCAGATCGGGTCCGACTCCAAGCCTGCTGTCCTCGTCACGTGCCACCACGCGGTCGCCGAGCTGAATACCGTCAGTTTCCTCGAGTGGGATGGACAATACGCGCCCGTTCCGAAATCCAACCACCTGGGTCCGAACCACTTTTCCCGACGCGGTCAGGACTTCGCAAAAACTGCCCACCGCGGCAGCGGGACCGCGGGACTCGATCAACAGTCCCACCATCTCAGTCACCTCGCCGCTCCACTGCAGCGGATCGATGCTGTTGACCGCCTCGATCAAATCCTTTAGATCCATACCCTGACTGTTTGTCATCGGAGCCTGTCTGCAAAACCTCGTTCGATCTCCCGCAACTGCGTTTCCACCGAGGCGTCCAGATTGCCCCGGGACGTTTCCACCAGAATGTCGCCGGCCTGCATCGCAGGGTCTGGCAAAAGTTCGACGGACCCGGCGTGAGCCGCTGCCAGGCAACGCCGCACAGCATCTTCGTGCCCGGGAAAAACCCGAACCCGAGTGATGTCTCTGGACTGCAGCTTTTCCAGTGCCGATCGCACCAGGCCCTGCACGGCGTCCGGATCGACCGAGATCTCACGCCGCAGAATGCGTCGGGCAATTGCCAGGGAAAGTGTCACCAGATCCTGCTCGGCTTCCCCCCGGACACGTGCCCGCATCGCTCCGATATCGGCGATCGCGGTGGCCAGTTTTTCCATTACCGGACGTGCGGCTGCCGCTGCCTTTTCGTAGCCGCTGGCTTCGCCTTCCCGCAGGGCCGCGGTGCGAACCGTCTCGGCATTGCGCAGGGCTGCGGCTTCCAGTTCGCGCACTCTCTCCCGTAACCGAGCTACCTCGTCATTCGACGGCTGCTGCGCCGTACCTTCGGAAAGTTGCCACGGCAACGGTGCGGCCGAAGACGAGGGTGTCTTGCCGGGCTCGGCTTCAAACAGAGGAACTGCCGGCAGTCCTCGTGAATCCCGCAGGAGTCTACACGACATATTCGTTCTGCTGCAGCGTGATTGTGCCGTCGCGCTCCATCTCCCGAACCTGTGCGATGATTTCCTGCTGGGCCGCTTCTACCTCGCGAATCTTGACTGCACCCGCCACCTCGATATCCTCCTTCAGCATCTCGGCGCTGCGCTGAGAGAGAACGCTGAAGATGCGCTCGCGAAGCTGCTCGCTGGTGCCCTTCATGGCGACGGTCAGCGTCTTGCGGTCGGCCTTCTGGATCAAGTCCTTCAGATCCCGAATGTCCAGCTGTATCAAATCCTCAAAGACAAACATCAGGTGGCGGATTGTGTCGCACAGTTTGGAGTCGTGCTGCTCGATGGTGGTCAGGATCTCTCTCCCTACCGTCAGGTCGAGGCGGTTTATCATCTCGGCGACGGCCTTAACACCACCGTAAGACTCGCGGCTAAATTCGCCCAGTGTCTTCAGCTTTTGCTCGATAACGCCGGCGATTTTATTGATCACGTCGGGCGAGATCTGGTCAATATGCGCCATTCTCATCGAAACGTCGGACTGCAGATCCTGTGGCAGCGAACTCAGGAGTGCGGCCGCCTGTGAGGAGTTCAAATGCGAAAGCACAAGTGCGATCGTTTGCGGATGCTCGTTGTGTATGAACTTTGCCAGCTGCTGCGGGTCGGCCTTTCGAAGCGCGTCGAAGTTGGCCGTCTCGGCCGCCATGCGCTCTTTCAGTCGATCCATCAACCGTGTGGCGACGTCCGGCCCAAACGCGCTGTAAAGCATTCCGCGAGCGTATTCGATGCCGCCCTTCACCACGAATTGCTGGGCCAGCAGCATCTGCCTGTACTCTTCCAGGATACCTTCGGCACGGACTGAAGTGAGGTGCTCCATCTGTGCCAGAGCCTGCATTAGCCGCTGTATCTCTTCTTCGCTGAGGTGCTTTAGTACCTGCGCGCCGACCCTCTCGCCGAGAGTCGCCAACAGCGCCGCGGCCTTCATCACGCCCTGCCATTCCTGCTGATCCACACTCATCGGGATGGTTCTCCGTCATCCAGCCAGGTCCGCAGTACCGAGGCTGCCAGCAGGGGATCACTGGCGATACCGGCACGCAATTCATCCACAAGTGACTCGATTCTGGCTGTCTGCACAACTCGCTCCTGCGCCTTCGCCAGCATTTTCGACGGCTCGCCTTCTATAGCGTTGCCCGCCGCATTTGCCAGGGCAGCTGCTGTGGTTGCAGCCGGCAGACCCTGCGTCATTTGAACTCCAGCCTGTTTCTTAGGTTTCTTTTTCTTCTTCAGGAACAGGAAAGCGCCGATCAAGAGGAGTAAGG
>JAWXCM010000191.1:0-12403 GCA_034408745.1 Bryobacteraceae bacterium | reverse complement strand
GCGCTCGCGGCCGTCGTGGAGGCAGACAATGGCGCCCGGTCGAGCCCCGTTCCCTACACGCGTGGCGACGGCGCCAGCGGGAAGCGACCAGTCGTTGCCAATCACCGTCCACATCACGCCCGTCAGGCCGAACTCGCGTTGAATGCCGCCGAGTCCCGGCCATCGCACTCCATACGGAGCTCGGAACAATCGCGGTGCCATGCCGGTGGCTTCGGCGATGCTGTGCTGGGCGCGCCCGATTTCGTCGCGCAGGAACCCGGTCGATCTCAGCCAGAGCGGCGCGTGATTCTCGGTGTGATTGCCGATCTCATGCCCGGCGTCGACCACTTCCCGGGCCACGGCGGGCAGGCGTCGCGCATGCATGCCGCACTGGAAGAACGTGGCTCGGACACTGTGGCGCGCCAGTACATTCAGCAGTTGCGGCGTACTCTCCGAAGGCCCGTCGTCAAAGGTAAGTGCCAGTTCGCGAACTGCCGGGCCATGCCAGATGGATGGTGCGAAGACCGTGGACGCGCGGCCTCGAACGGCCCATGCCATCCAACCCGCGGTTGCCGCCGCCGCGGCGACTGCTACTTGTCCGCCCACTGCACGCTGTGGTCGCCGGAAACCGACCACGTCTGTTTCGGGGAGTGCGTCGTGAAGGACGACCAAGGCCCAGGAATCCACGGGTACTTCTCAATGACGGCCTCATTGACGGTGACGCCGAGGCCCGGTCCGCGCGGCACGATCAGGTCGCCGGCGTCGATCTCCAGCGGGTCTGCCAGTATCTCGGACGCAATCGGGAAGGCGTACATGAACGGCTGCGCGGGTGTCGAGTAGCAGGGGTATTCCAGCCACTCCACCACGTTCTCCGGCCAGCAGATGCCGAGCTGCGCGGCTGCGACCACCTCCAGCGCCGTGCCCCAGCTGTGGAACGCGAACTTCAGGCCGCCTGAGGAGATGCCCGGCAACAGACGGCGGGCCACGGAGTACCCGCCCTGGCAGACCACGTCCATCTGAACGTAATCGACGCTGGCGGTTTCGATCAGGTCGACGTAGCCCGACTCGTCGGCCTCATGCTCACCGCTGGCCAGCGGGACCAGGTTGGCGTCACGAAGCTGTTTGTACAGCTCGTGTTCGTGCGGAGGGAGCGGCTCTTCCAGCCAGGCGATCTCATAGTCGGCCATTTCTTCGGCCACGCGCCGGACGGTGTCGAAACTGTAGCTGTTGTCGCCCATGCGCCACCAGGTGTGTGCGTCGATCATCAGGTCGAACGCGGCGCCCGTGGCATCGCGCATGCGGCGCACCGTTTCCACATCGCCTTCGGGGCCGAGCGCCGGACGCATCTTGTACGCGCGAAAGCCCAGCCCAGCGACCGCGGCCGCTTCTTCCGCGTATTTCTCGGGCGGCATGTACATGCCGGCACTGCCGTACAGCCGGATGCGGTCGCGCACGCGTCCGCCGATTAGCTCGCTTACCGGCAGCCCGCGAGACTTGCCCAGCAGGTCATAGAGAGCAATTTCCACCGAGCAGAACGTGCGCATGAGGAACTCGTCCGGCGTCGCCGTTCGCTGAAACATCACGCGGAGGGCGTCCACGTCGCCGACGGTTTTGCCTTCGAGAAACGGCGCGATGGTGTGTAGCACCGCGTCCCGCGCGGTTTCACTCCCCTGGCCGGGAGCGTAGCCGACGAGGCCGTTCTCCGTTTCCACGCGGATGAGCATGGCATCGCGTTTGTGGATGGTCCGGTCGCCGCCGTGATAAGAGAGGCGGACGGGCTCGGGGAAGGGGTAGGACAACAAGAACGCTCGGACGCTGCGGACCTTCATGTCTGCTTCCAGCGTGCGGGAACTCGGGGCGGTTGTCAAACCGGGTGATCCAGACCAGGATTAATTACGACCCTTCGCCCGGCTTAGGCATCTGGGTCAGAGTGCCTGTTCTTGTTGCTATGCTGATGTGCCTGATTGCGCTGCCCATGTGCGGAAAAGACGCAAGTTTTCCTGTAACTGTCGCCTCAAATCTAAATGGCGAGAAGCTGACATTCCCTGGCGGCCTGAAGGGCGACTTCAACCTGTTGATCGTCGCGTTCCGGCGGGAGCAGCAGTCGGACATCGATACCTGGCTGAAATTGCTGCCGTCCATTGCCTCTGAGCACCCGAAGCTGGCGTACTACGAGGTGCCGGTGATCGACAGGTTGAACCCCATGGTCCGGTGGTTTATCGACAACGGCATGCGCCGAGGCATCCCGGACAAAGCGCAACGTGCCCGTACCGTAACCTTCTACCTGGACAAAACTGCATTCAAAACCGCCCTCGGGATTGCCAGCGAGGACCGAATCCAACTCCTGCTAATCGACCGGGCGGGTAAGGTGCTGTGGCGGGTGGAGGGTCCGTTCACTGAAGAGTCGAAGGTGTCGCTGCTGCGGGCGCTGCCTGGCGCGTGAGACGCCGCCAAAAACAAACAGGGCCAGGTGGAGTATAGCCACCCGGCCCATGTAGTTGAAGAAGAATCGTTGCTTATGCCAGCAGGCCACCGTGGCCGAGGCAGGCGACTTCCCAACCCGACACGCGGTAGCGGGCAAGCATCGGAGGCAGCACCAGATCGATTACGTTAGGCTTGGCCGAACGGAAGCAGCCGGGAGCCGACACGAGTGGAATGTCGTCCTTGTAGCTCATGAGGAGAAGGTTGCCGGGTTCGACCGGGGCGAGGAACCGCTCAATGTGGCAGCCGAGGCGGACCATGGCTCGTCCCACCACGTCTTCCGGGCCCGCCGGAGCGGTGGTCGAGGCAACCAGGATCACCGTGGGATGCATGCGGACCAACTGCTGCATCGCGCGGGCCACCGCCATCTCTTCTTCTACGCAGGAGAGCGCGAAGTGGGAGTTGATGTGGAAGTGCTCCAGACGCTGACGGGTGATGTTTTCGAAAAGCTGACGGGCACGGTCACCGGAGGTGACGTCGGTGTAGAGCACCGCTACCGTAGGGGTGCGAATGGGGCGGGCCTGCAGGATGGGACCGCGCTCCCGGATGATGCTGATCAGGGCTTCCAGCTGCGGCTGACCAACTGCAAACGGGGCGCTCTTGATGGTAGCAATGCGCTGGCCCGCGCGGGCGTAGCTAAAATTCGTCATGGTGGCGATAACCACGGTAGCCGCACAGTTAATCTGCTTCAGAAGCTCATCGTCTACCAGCACTGAGCAGTCTTCCGTTGCAATCAGGTTGGCCCGGCCTCCGGCAGCCAGCCGGATTTCAAGACAGCCGCATCCCATCTCTTGTGCGACAAGGGTTACTGCTTCGTCCTCGCCAATTTCGCCTTCTTCAAGGGACGTAACCCAAACTTTATCGAGGCCTTCGGTCTCGAGGAGGCGAACATCTTCCTCTGAGAGCTGGTGCCCTTTCGCAAGAAGCTTCTTCCCACCCGGACGAAAGACTGTACAACAAAGAATCCTCCCCGTTGATTCCTTCACGTCCACGGTCTGCGCCTTCATGACGTTCTATCTCCCTGACAGGTGATTTATCCGAAGCTTCATTATACGCCCCAAAATCACTGAATTTAAAGGGTTTTATGCTGAGTCTTTTGCCCCAAACCACTGGGTCAAAAGGAGTTAGCGGTGCGCGTATTAACGCAGCAGATCGAGAATGGAAAGCAACTCTCTCCGAATCCCGGAGACGCCTGTCTGGCTTTGTTTGTCTTCTTTGTTAACGTGCCGGGATTCAATCGCTTTCCGCGCCCCCTCAATGGTAAAGCGCAGATTGTAGAGCAGGTGGCGAATTTCGCAGATGGTCTCAACGTCGCGGCGTCGATAGACACGCTGTCCGGTGCTGCCCTTTCGTGGGGCAATCGAGGGGAACTCCGTTTCCCAGTAGCGCAATACGTGGGGCTTCACGCCGGCAAGGCGGCTGACTTCCCCAATGCGGAACACAAGCTTGCTGGGAATCTCGGGTAAGCCCGACTCCGCTGCAGAGTTGGCGGAATTCTGCACGTTACCGTAGATAGTACTACACTCCTTGCTTGGGCCATCTGCCGGATTTGATTGTAGTTTTGGGTCCCACCGGATCGGGGAAGAGCAGCCTGGCGCTGGATATCGCCGTGCACTTCAGCGGTGAGATCGTCAACTGCGATTCGGTGCAGTTGTACCGCGGACTCGACATCGGCGCTGCCAAGACCCCCACGCAGGAGCGTCGCGGAATCCCGCATCACCTGATCGACATCCTGCACCCTGCCGATCATTACACGGCGGGCGATTACGCCCGGGCCGGACGGTCCGTGGTGGCCGAGATCGCGGGACGCCGCCGCATCCCGGTGGTCGCAGGCGGCACGGGCTTCTATCTCCGTGCACTGCTTGAGGGTCTGTCGGAGAGCCCGGAGCGTGACCCCGAACTGCGGGCCAGGCTCACCGGCCGTCCGGGTGAGGTACTTCACCGTTACCTGCGCCGGCTGGACCCGGCAGCGGCCGCCCGCATTCATCCCAATGACAAAAACAAACAAATTCGCGCGATCGAAATTTGTCTGCTCAGCCGCCGCCCTCTGACCGACTTATTTGCGGAAAACCCGATCCGAAAGCTGGAAGGATTCCGCGTATGGAAAGTAGGGCTGGATCCCGACACGGATCGGCTGGCAGAGCGGCTGAACCTCCGCTGCGTCCGAATGTTTGAAGCGGGAATTGTGAATGAAGTGCGGGGAATTCTGCAGTCCGGGGTGTCGCGCGATGCCAAATCGCTGTCGTCGATCGGGTATCGGGAGGCCCTGGGGTTCCTCGAAGGCCGCCTGAGTATCGAGGAAGCGGTGGAGTTGACGCAGGTGGCAACGCGGCAGTATGCGAAGCGCCAGCGCACCTGGTTTCGTAAGGAACCTGACGTGTTATGGCTCCGTAGCTTTGGCGACGACCAGGAATTAGTGAATTTAGCTATACACCACCTTGAGGTTGGTATAAAATAATGTTTGGGTCCTCATAACGAAATTGCGGAACCAAACGAACTTTGCGGCGTAATAGCTGATGTGGCCGGACGACACGAAAGACGAGACTCGGATTCGCGGTCTCCGGAGGCCAGGCTGGTTAACAGCATCAGGCCCGCCGCCAAAAGAAACTTCGGATCGGCGAAAAATAAAGTTAACTTTTCGCTAATTCAAACGTATTAGAAGCAGAAGTAAGTCATCATCGGGAACATACCCGAAAAGGAAACAAATACCATGAAGAAGATCCTCCTCTCGTTCGCTACACTTGCCCTCGTTGTTGCCAGCGCCGCGCCAGCCTATCGCATCACGCTGTTCCAGCCCTCTCTCGTCAACGGCACTGAACTGAAGCCCGGCGAGTACAAGGTGACCCTGGATGGCAACAAGGCCACCATTACCAGTGGCAAGACGTCGGTACAGGCTGACGTGAAGACCGAAACGGCCGACAGCAAGTTCAGCTCCACCACGGTTCGCTATCGCAATGGCGACGGCAAGTACCGCGTGCAGGAGATCCGGCTCGGCGGTACCACCACCAAAGTCGTCTTCGACAACTAGTCTTTCCCCAACACGAGCTAACGGCGGAGCAACGGCTATTCCCCAGGCCAGTCTCCGCCGTTCGTGTTTATGTCAAGGCAAAGTAGAAATTCTCACCTTGCGGCGACATCCGCTAACTAAATCGGATTGTCCGCGTCCCGGGCGACACGTTCGAATACATGTACGACTTCGGAGACGACTGGCTGCACAGCATTCTGCTGGAAGCTGTCCTGCCTCCGGAGCCGGAGACTTTCTACCCGTGCTGCATCGACGGTGCCCGGAACGGACCTTCGGAAGATTCCGGTGGACCGTACGGCTATGCCGAATATCTGGAGGCGCTGGCGGACCCTGAGCATGACGAGAACATGCTCGCCTGGTGCGGGAAATTCGATCCGGAGGCCTTCTCAAAAAACAGCATCGACGCGTCGCTCCACCGGAAGTTCTACAGGCGAACGAAGGCGCCGCCTCCAGCCCAGACTTGACGGGCTAGCGAACCGGAGTGTCCACGTCGAGCGCGATCACTGTCGCGATCTTGTCGGGCGCGTCCGCAGGGGTGACGATCGCGAGTTCCTTGCCGCTGGTTTCGAGTCTCAGCGATTTTCCGCCAGCGAGCAAATGTGCTTTGGCTCCCGCGCCAGCCGCGAAGGGTACGATGAGTTTGCCATCTTTGGGCCAGTCGAAGACGTGCAGGTACAGCCGGGTCTTGCCGCCCTTCAAACTCTTCTGCGTGGCTCGTCCCCATCCGGGTTTCTCAAACGGGCTCGCCGTGGTGCCGTAAATCGATTCGCCATTTACCTTCATCCACGCACCCATGGCCCGGAGCGACTGCACGCTTTCCGCCGGTACGCTCCCGTCCCCTTTAGGGCCGATATTCAGGAGATAGTTGCCGCCTTTACTGGCGATGTCGATCAGGTTGCGAATCAGGGTCTCGTTCGATTTCCACGCGTGATCGTGTTCGCTGTACCCCCAGGTCGTGTTCAGCGTCATGCAGGTTTCCCAGTCGACGCCAGGCATTCCGGTAGCCGGAATGTGCTGCTCGGGCGTGATGAAATCACCGTATTTGGGATCGAGCCGCGGTGATATGGCATTGGTCCCCATGCCCGTAAAGCCCGCCTCGGGAATCCGAAACAGCCGGTTGTTCATGATCATCTTCGGCTGCTTCGACCGCACCTTGTCCAGCAGGTCGAAAGCGCGCCACGCCTCAGCGCCCTGGAAGTCGACCGAACTGAAATCCCACCACAGGATGTCGATAGTCCCGTACCTGGACAGGAGTTCATTCACCTCGGAGTGCAGGTAATCGACGTACTTTGCGTGATCGCGCGAGCCGTTGGGGTACGGCTTGTCTTTCAGCGGATGAGGCAGTTGTTTCGACCGCGCATATTCGTACTGATCGTGGTGCCAGTCGATGACAGAGTGGTAGAACCCGACCTTGAGCCCTTCGGCGTGCAGGGCGTCGACGATCTCCTTCACCAGATCGCGATGCAGCACCGAGCCGGCATCATAGTCGCTGACTTTGGAGTCGTGGAGCGCGAATCCGTCGTGGTGCTTCGTGGTGAACACCACGTATTTGGCACCGGCTTCTTTGGCGAGCCGGGCCCATTCCCTGGCGAACCCAGGCTTCGGCCTGAACAGGGGAATGGCGGCTTTGGCATATGTGTCGGTGTCGGCCTTAACGCGCTGCTGGATCCACTCCATGCCGCCCCGTTCCGCCACCGGCTTGCCTTCCCATGTACCGGCCAACCCCGAGTACAAACCCCAGTGCACGAACATGCCGAATCGTGCTTCTCGCCACCACTGCATGCGCGCGTCGCGCTGGGCGGCGGACTCGGCGCGGGTGGAGGGGGCTGGCTGAGCGGCCAGCGTTGCCATCAGTAACAAGGTGCTGCAGATGAAGCGTGAACTCACAGAGTCTCCCTGACCGCTACCCGGAACGCGCCAGAGCGTTCGCAGACTGGCGGCTGCTTACAAGGATATTGTGTCAGCGCGGCGGAGTGCTCTCGAAATAACGAAGCCAGTCAGGGCGCCTGCCGCGACGAATGCGGAGCGGAGGAGGTTCCTCCACTGGAGCATCGGAAGTTGTGCCACCGCTCGCGGTGATGAACGCCGGATTGCAGGCCCCAGGTAAAGCGATATCGACCGTCGTATCCCAGAAACCTGAAGTCACGCCCAGCGGTGATCCCGTGAGGCTCGGCAACATCGTGGCGCTAATGGCGGTTCCGCCGAGGGCGGTTGAGGTGCAGCAGCGAATGGGACCACCCGTGGTCACACCGGGGTGGAAGCGTTGGCCGACGATTCGACCAGACCGTTCAGCGTCGTTTCGTACAGGAACTCATGAGTAAAGGACCGCGGCGCAACCAGGGCGAGCGCGAAAATCGCCAACGCACAGTTTTCATTGTCCTCAGTTTGTGGTGAAAAGATGCTACGCTTTGCCGACGCGACGCCGCATGAATGCGAGTCCAGCGATGGCGGCTCCCGCAACGGCCATCGTGCCGGGCTCGGGAACCTCCTCCAGGAAGCCGCGGATTTCACCAGTACCGACCGCTAAGCTGTGGATGTTCCAGTACGCTTTCCCGGCAGCAATTCCCCGCCAGCAATGCAGCTTCGGCGCTGGCGACGGTGCCGCCGTTTGCAGTTACGTAAGAGGCATTGTACGAACTTGCCAGTGTCAGGTCGAGCGTGTTGGAATAACTTCCGAAAATAACGCCAGAGGGAAAGCCCGAGAAAGTGGGAGTACTGGTGGCCACACCCGCATTTACGACGACAGTGCAGCAGTGGATGTGAGACGCGGTCACGTTCCCGGTCAGCCCGGAGAACGTCACATTCAGCGCCATCGCGTGGGCAACGTCGTCGATGACAACGGTTCCGTTTCCTGTTCCAGACGATCCGTTTGCCGGAGACTCATTTGCTCCAGACATATTGACGATGTAGGTTACAGTCCCGCCGAAGGACAACGGGGCGAGGGCGCAGAACTGCGGCCAGGCTTAAGGTAAGGGCTTTCACGTAATTCTCCAGACCGGTGTAGCGTAACTTACTAACCAGTCTGGGAAGTGTACTTAATGTAGTAGATGCCTGCATATCGTAACGATAATGTACAAAAGTTGTAAATCCGGGCGGGCGGGTAAGATGGCCCCACGACATGAATGAGCTGTTAATGAGCCTGGCTCCGGGGACGCGGGTACTCGATCTTGGCGCGAGGTCGGGTAGTTTCGCGGCCGAGCGGTGCCCGGGAGCATTGGTGGTTCGCCTGGACCTCGATCCGTTCCGGGGCTCGGCGGGTGGACATGCCGTCCAGGGTAACGCAGTGATGCTGCCGTTTGTCGACGGAGCGTTCGACGTAGTGATTGCAAGCCACAGCCTGGAACACATCGTCGGAGTGGAGAAAGCTCTGGCCGAGATCGGAAGAGTAATTAAGACTACGGGATCTCTGTTTGTCGCCGTCCCGGACAGCAGCACCTGGTCAGACCGTATCTATCGGTGGGTGTATCACGGCGGCGGCCATGTGAACGCGTTTAAGTCCCTGCCCGGGCTGATTGCACACATCGAATCCCGCGTCGGGTTGCCGGTAAGTGGGCACCGCTTACTGCACAGCTCATTCGGCTTTCTCGAGCGCTGCCACTTTAAGCCCAGGCCGCCCCGACGGATGTGGCTATTCGGCAACGGCTCGTACTCTGTGGTTGTGCTGGTGGGTTACTTTGCCCGGCTTGTCGACCGCGCATTTGGCACGCGGCTCAGTGTGTACGGGTGGGCAATCAGCTTCGGGAGGATAGCCATAGCAGTGGATGCATGGTCGAACGTGTGCGTGAGATGCGGTACCGCTCACCCGCGGGAAGAGCTTCGCCACAGCTGGCGCCAGCACTACGGCTGTCCGGCCTGTGGGGCCTGGAATCTGTTCACCACCGACAGGAACAGCTAAGCCGTCGAGGCTTCCTTTTCCTGGTGCTCCTGCTGACCGTACTCCTTCAGCTTGTTGAACAGAGTCTTCAGGCTGATGCCGAGAATCTCGGCGGCGCGCGTCTTGTTGTTCTTCGTGTGGCTCAGGGTCACCATGATCAGGGCGCGCTCGGCCTCTGACACGGTGGTGCCCACCTGGAGCCGCACCGCATCGGGTTCGTTATGCTCCACCGGCACCTTAACCCCGGTCGCTATGCCCAGTTCCCGCGACAGATGCGCCGGCGACAGCGGACCCTCGCCGGCGATGATCACCGCGCGTTCGATCACGTTGCGCAACTGACGCACGTTGCCGGGCCAGTTGAAGCGCGTCAGTATGTCGAGCGTTTCACGGCTGGCCTCGGTCACCCTGCAGCCATGCTTCCGGTTCATGTCGCGAATCAGCGCCTCAGTGAGAATCGGCACGTCGCCTTCGCGCTGCCGCAGAGGAGGCAGCGGTATCTGGAACACGTTGAGCCGGTAATACAGATCCTCGCGCAGCTCACCCTTCCTGAGGGCCTCTTCCAGGTTCTTATTCGTTGCGGCGATGATGCGGACATCCACCACGATCTCCGACTTGCCGCCCAGACGCCGCACGCGCGAGTCCTCCAGCACGCGAAGCAGTTTGGCCTGTGTGCCGACCGGCATCTCCACTAGTTCGTCCAGCAGCAGCGTCCCGTGCTGGGCCAGTTCGAAGCAGCCCGCGCGGCGTTCCACGGCGCCTGTGAATGCGCCTCGCTCATGGCCGAACAGTTCGCTTTCCATCAGGGTTTCCGGCATCGCCGCGCAGTTGATCGCGACAAACGGACCACCCCGGCGTGGGCTCAGATGGTGGATGGCACGGGCCACCAGTTCCTTCCCGGTACCGCTCTCGCCGACCACCAGGACGGCGGCCTTGCTCGGCGCCACCTGCCGTACCAGCGAGAAGACCTGCTGCATCGACGCGGACTGGCCAACCATATCGACGAGCACGCCCTGGTAAAGCAGTTGACGCTGCAGCCGTTCCGTTTCTTCGGCCAGCCGGCTCTGCGAGGCCGCCCGTTCCAGCAGGATCCGCAAAGCGGCAGGCTGGATTGGCTTCTCCAGAAACCAGAAGGCGCCCAGATCGTGAATTGTCGCGATTGCCGTCTCGATGTTGCCGAACGCCGTCAGAACGATTGCCGGCGGCATATTGCCAGCGTTTCCGAGCCGCTTCAGCAGCTCAAATCCGTCCATACGAGGCATCATCAGGTCGGTGACAAGAACCTGGAACGAGCCGGTGTTCAGTTTGTCCAGCGCATCCTGGCCGTCGCATGCCGTGTCCGGGGTGAATCCCCAGGAGGCGATCATGCTCGCGAGCCCGTTGCGTTGTGTTTCCTCGTCATCCACGATCAGAACTTTCGCGGAGGCCGCGCTCACGACATTATTCATCGGAACTATTGTACTTCCCTTGTGGATGATAGAATTCAAGCTCAGACGTACAGTCGATACATCCGGAAACAGCTGCCCCTCTGGCAAATGTCGGTTTCCGGAACGAGGGAGAGCCGATGAAGGGCAACGAAGGCGTTATCGCATTTCTCAATGAAGTGCTAAAAGCAGAGCTGACAGCCATTAATCAGTACTTTCTGCATTCTGAAATGTGTTCCAACTGGGGCTACAAGAAACTCGCCGGCTCCATGCGTAAGGAATCCATCGAAGAGATGCAGCACGCCGAAGCGTTGATGGAGCGGATTCTCTACCTGGATGGGACGCCCACAATGAACGAACTGTTTCCTCTTCGCATCGGAAGAAATGTTCGGGAAATGATGGACAACGACCTTCAGCTTGAATACGACGCCGTTGCGCGCCTGAATAAGGGCATCAAGGTGTGCGTGGAAGTCGGTGACAACGGATCGCGCGAACTCGCAGTGAAGATCCTGACTGACGAAGAACATCATATCGATTACCTGGAAGCGCAGATCCACGCCATCCAGGAGGCGGGCTACGACAACTACCTGGCCCAGCACCTTCACGGCGAAGATCACTAGTGTAGTGTCCGGCAAATGACTGGACATGCTATTGCCTTGGCCTGGGCCGTCGTGGGCTGGTGCAACCGGGTTGAATAGCTTCCAGCGTTTGTCTGCATCTGCTCAACTTTGCCTGTATAGCGTCAACCATAACGGTCCAGACAATGCGAAGGCGCTCCGGCAAATCGCCTTGCTGGTCAATTCGCCAAACCACCGCTCGATGAGATTCAACTGATGGCGGTGTCGGGCGTGGCATTGTCCGATCGCTTTGTCATGCAGAATCTCAAGCGCGGCGAACAGAGTCGTGGTGCCGTGGCGCTTGTAGTCGGTTGTCATGGTGCCACAGCGACCCTTCTTCAGTGGCAACCCGGGTTGAGTGCGGTCCAGTGCCTGAATTTGGCTCTTTCGTCGCCGCAGAGCACAATCGCCTGATCCGGAGGATTCAGACACAGGCCCACGACGTCGGTCATCTTCTCCAGAAACCTCGGATCATGAGACAGCTTGAATGTCTTCGCGCGATGCGGCTTCAGAATATATCATCCGGCCGCGAAGCCAGTCAAAAAAGAAGAAAAGAGGGCGTCCGTGCCTTTGTTTGAAACGCGGAATGATCTGCATTCACGGGACTTGAGCTGCATTCCTGGTTTTGAAGGACCACTGAGGCTGCCGCCGAGTTCTCCGGACCTGAACGCCTTCGCGGAACGATGGGTGCACTCGGTAAAAAAAGAGTGGTCTTTCCAGGCTCATTCTGATCGGCGAGGCCTCGCTGCGGCGCTTTCTCAACGAGTGCATTACACGCTTTCATGCGGAGCGCCCGGCCACAAACTCACGTCGTCGCATCGTCACATGAGCAGCTCATGCAGCACATGACCATGCACGTCGGTCAGCCGGCGCCGCAGCCCATTGTGATACCACGACAGTTGCGTATGGTCGAGCCCCAGTAAATGCAGGATCGTCGCATGGAAGTCATACACCGTAACCGGCTTCTCCGCGGCCTTGTACCCCATCTCGTCAGTCGACCCATACG
>JAWXCM010000190.1:0-16796 GCA_034408745.1 Bryobacteraceae bacterium | reverse complement strand
TCCTCCAGTCGCGGCGGCAGCGTCCTGGGCACAACAATCCATTCGCCTTTAGGCACCACCAGTGCCTTCTCGCGAATAAACTTCTGAATCGCCTGAATCGAATCCAGCTTCGGCAGCGGCTCAGAGAACTCGCTCAGACCCGCCTCCAGGGCATGCACATGCGCGTCGATCAGCCCCGGCAGCACCGTCTTGCCCCCGAGATCCACCACCCTGGTATTGGCACCGCGCTCGGCTTTCAACACCGCCGCATCGCGACCCACGGCGGTAATCTTGTTACCTTTCACCGCGAAGGCCTGGGCCACACGGAAATCGCGATCCACAGTCACAATCCGGCCATTGTGAAATACAAAGTCGGCATCTGCGGCAGCAAGCAGCGACAGACACGCAAGGCAACAAGCAGCGAATCGAATCATAGAATAGAATCCAACTCCCGTTATACACTCTGAAGCGCCGCACTGCTGTGCGTCATCTATGCTGGTGACTTGAGACTGTCTCTGCCCCAGATCGGCATGTTCGTCGGGCTCGTATCGCTGACCTTCTTTTTCGTGGCCCTGTTGCTGGCGTTCGGACTCCGCATGGACGCACAACCCGAGTGGCAACACTTCCAGGTGCCTGCCATGCTCTGGGCTGGCACCGCGGCTCTCATCCTCAGCAGCATTGTCGTCGAACTCGCGCGGTGGGCGTTGCGCCGAGCCCTGGTGGCCGTCTATCGGATCCGTCTCCTCGTCGCCGTCTCTCTTGCCCTGATATTCCTCACAATTCAGGCCGTCTCCGCATCGGATCTCCTCGGTCAGGGAGTCGCAGTCGCCGGAAACCCCAGAGGCTCTGCCTTCTACATCTTTATGGGAATTCACGGTGTCCACCTGCTCGCCGGAATCGTCTGGCTGGGCTGGATCTGGCGAAATTCAGCGCAGCTCTTCGAGGGCACCGAGCAAACCCTGCGCCTCCATCGCCGAGTCCTCAGCACCGCAGTCCTTTTCTGGCACTTCATGGGTGCCCTCTGGATCGTACTGTTCTGGTTCCTGCGTCGCTGGGCAAATAGCGCGTGACCTTTTTCCACCCTGTAGCGATATACACGACAGATCATGGCGGCCGGCCAAAACACACAGGCTGACAACGAACGCGACCTCATCGAGGCCGCTCAGGCCGACCCGCGCCGCTTTGCCGACCTCTACGAACTGTGGTTCGATCGCGTCTGGTCTGGGCCTACGTCATCCGCCGCCTGCGCCACCGTGATGAGGCCGAGGACGTCACCTCCGAAGTCTTCGAACAGGCGCTTGCGCAAATCAACCGCTATGAATGAATGGCGGGGCGTCCCGTTCGGAGCCTGGCTCTTCCGCATCGCCAGCGCCCCGCATCGCCGACCGCCGCCGAAAGAGCATCATCCATCCGCCGGTAGCCGAGCCCGTTTCAGACGAGGACATTGAGGAGGCTTGTTACCGGGCTCGCCTCTTCGCCATGGTGCGAGATCTTCCACCTGACCAGGCAAGCGTGCTCGAAGCTCGCTTCGTTGAAGGGAAGACCACGCGGGAAATCGCAAAAGAAATCGGCCGCTCTGAAGTCGCGGTCAAACAATTACAGTTTCGAGGCCTTGAGACCCTCCGCGCACAGATCGCAGGTGAAAGCCATGACTGAGAACGAACGCATCCTGCAACTCGACCGCGCGCTCGAGGCTCGTCTGTTCAGCCATGACGACCCCCTGCTGTCCATCGCCGAAGACCTCGTCGACATGCCATCCACCCGGTTCCGAAAGAACTTCCGCCGCCGCCTCGAAATGGCCGCCGCACAAAGGAGTCAGAAAATGCCAGCCCACATCCGACCCGGTGACCACAGCGTCATCCCCTACCTCGTCGTCCCCGACGCAAACGCGTTGATCGAGTTCATCAAGACCGCCTTCCACGCAGAGGAAATCATGCGTGCCCCGGCACCTGATGGCAAGGTGATGCATGCCGAACTCCACATCGGCGACGCCACCGTCGATGTAGCCGACGGCAATGAGAACTACCCGGCCGGAACCCTGCCTCTGCACCTGTACGTCGAGGACGCCGATGCCGCCTACTCCCGAGCCATCGCCGCCGGAGCCACCTCCCTGCATGAGCCACGGGACCAACCTTACGGCGACCGCGAAGGCTCCATTCGAGACATCGCCGGCAACAACTGGTACATCGCCACGCATCGGGCGACCGGCCACCGGCCTGTCGGCATGCTCAGCCTGAGCCCCTACCTCCACGTCAACGGAGCGCTCGAAATGCTCGCCTTCCTCGAAGGGGCCTTTGGCGCCGAGACACTGGAGAAGTACACCGACCCCGACGGCCGCGTCGCCCACTCCAAAGTGCGCCTCGGCGACTCCATGATCGAAATGAGCGAGGCTCACGGTCAGTGGCAGCCCATGCCGGGCAACATCCTGATCTACGTGGAAGATGTCGATTCAGCCTACGCCCGTGCTCTCGAACTCGGAGCCAAATCCATCAGCGCTCCGGAGAACAAACCCTACGGCGACCGCAGCGCAGGAGTCATCGACCCCAAAGACCACTCCTGGTTCATCTCCTCCTGGCTCGGCGAAAACGCCTGATTCAGCGCTTCGCGGCGGGTGCCTTCACCCTGGAAGGCACCCGTAACGGAGTATCGACAGCTTCCATCCGTTCAGGGCCAGCCACCCCGGTCAGGGACTTCGCCCGAGCCATCAGCCGCGCCGCCCCCGCATGAAGCTGAGGATGCGTCAGCGGCTTCGGACTGGCATAGTGCACCGAGTACAACACCGCCGCACCTGGCTTCAACGGCGCCCAAAGCGTATTCACCAGCATCGCTTTCGAAATCACATTGCTGGCCGCCGATTCCGCCGATCCAAAATCCCACGACGCACCCACACCACTCCACATCGTCCCCGGCCACGACGCAATCAGCATCCCCGACTTCGGATTTCGCACAATACTGAACGTCGCCTGAGCCAGCGTGTCCGCCTGCCCCGCTGAGTCCAGCCCGATTGCAGCCGACCCTTCAACCAGCTCCATAGCCGCATCCACCTCGGCCGGAGCGATCACCCGGTGCACCCGCAACTCAAACTCACCGTCCGCGATCACAGTCGACCGCACCGACACCTTCAACCCTTCATACTCAATCCCGTAGGCCAGTTCCACCCCGTCCGTCAGCATCCGAGTCTCGCTGACTTCACCCCGTCCGGCCGACTTCCGCCGCCTCCGGTCCCGAAGCACCAGGCAGTTGTCCCACGGACAAACATCCGGCGCCTGCACAATATTGAACGGAAAATGTGTCGAATAAACCAGCTTGTTGTACTTGTCCCGATAATGCCAGTCCGTTCGCGTCGACCGGGCCTGCAGCATCTTCACCTGACCCGAGGCCTTGTGGCCGGTCAGCATCAGGCCGGGGGCTTCCAGCCCGCGCCGGAAATCGGATTGCTCTACCGGCAACTGCCCGCCCGCGGCAGTCCAGAACGGATCCGTTCGAGGGATTAGCCACATCCCAAACGCCTGCATGCCCCAGTACGGATGGCCGCCGTCAATGTAGGATTCGTGAATATCCACCGTACCGTCCGCCGAATAAGTCTCTCGCAATTTGCCAGCTGAGGCATCGAATCCGCCCGTATTCTTGTGAAAAGCCAGGCTCCCATGAACAATCCGGTGCAACAAAGCGTCCGAATGCGGCCACAAGTTCTGCGAGTAAGCCAGCACCAGCGGCGTCAGCACAGCCCACCTGTAAATCAGCGACCGCCCATACAACACATGCGACCCGTTAGCCCCAAAGAACAGCGGAGCCGTCTCCAGATAAGACTTCAGCCGGTCGCCAAACATCTTCGACCAGTCCGGAAACTTCGCCCCGACCATCGCATTCCAGTACAGAAAGTGACTCGCGAACACCCACGAGTTGTAATAGTCGAACGACGCCCGCGGCTTGTCGTCGTTGTACCAGCCGTTCCCGACGTACATCGCATCCAGCGCCTTCAAATCCTCAAACATCGCCGTCTGTCCGTAGCTGAACTCGCTGAACTTCTCATTCAGAGACAGCCGGGCTGCATGATTCACAGCCGTAAACCACGCCCAGTTGTTCCGCCGAACAGGCACCACGGTACAACCTGACAGCCATTCATCAATGCGGCGCCTCTCCACCGTCGACATCTGCGGCAACAGAGCATCGCGAAGCAGCCACACCGACCACGCCACTATCGACGACTCCACCTGCCGCTGATCCTGTTTGTCTGGTGGTGCCGCCAGCCAGTAGTCCTTGTGCGCCGGATTGGTCCCGTTCACCAGCGCCGAACCCACTACATCCAGCAAATCGAATTTAGCGCCATCCACCGCAAGCACGCCCGGCTGGCGCTTCGACACAATCCACGACGCCAACGCCGGCAGCATCCGGGTTACCCCCGTAACGCTCTTGCCCGATTTCGCCAGAAAATTCTTCGTGACCGTGGCTCCCGGATACTCGATCACCGCGTTACTGTCCGAAGTCTTCGCGGCATTCGTAACGTACCCGCGGACCAGCTCGAGGAAGACAATCTCAGCCAGCGCATTGAAAGAGGGGTCCGAGCCAGGCGACTGGCCCAGCGCTGCAGAGCAGGGAAGAGCCGCAAGAAACTCACGTCGACGCATGCGCTCATTATCCGGCAAACGCGCCCCGGACAAAAGCCAGCAGGACAAAAAGCCAACATGTTTGTTGCATCGACATCCGTGGATATACTAAAACTCAATCCCTTGGTGTCCTCCACGTTTGCTCCATCCGACCAGCGCCAGCGCGTCGATATCGGCGCACTCGCCGCCGTCTGCCTTGCGGGCTTCGCGTTTTCCGCAAACTACACGAACCACGCCCCAATGTCGGGCACCCTCCGTGAAGCATTTCATTTCGACCAGGCTTCAGCCGGGCTGCTAACCACGGGCATTTTTCTGACGCACTTCCTGATGCAGATCCCTGGAGGCCGGCTTGCCGATCGGTTCGGCCCTGCAAGAGTAATGCCGGTGGCTCTCGTGTGGATCGCTCTCGGCAATCTCGCCGTCGCTGGGGCCGGCAGCTACTGGCATTTGTTGTTCTGGAAGGTATTCACCGGACTTGGTACAGGCGTCTGCTTCACCGCCGGAGCCCGATACACCGTGTCATCGTTCGAAGGGCCAGGGCTCCACCTCGCTCAGGGATTCTACGGCGGTTCGGCACTGCTGGGTTCCGGCTTCGTGATCTTCGCAGTGCCTCAACTTCTCGAAGCCCTCGGCTGGCGGGGTGCCTTCATATGCTGCGCCTCCGTAGCCCTGCTCGCCCTCGTAGTGTGGAAACTCTTCGCGACGCCGCCCGCGCGAACTCACACCCCTCCCGGCCTCGGCGGACTGCTCACTGACCGTCAGCTCTGGGTTCTCGGAATGGTTCAGATGAGTTCCTTCGGCCTGGTTATCGTCGTTGGATCCTGGATCACCACCCTCTTGCGAACGAACTTCGACATGCCCCTGAAACTGGCGGGCCTCGTGGGATCGGCCGTCCTTCTCCTCGGCATCCTGAGCCGGCCCACAGGTGGCTGGCTGCTCAACCACCTCCCCGTAAAGAGCCTCTTGCGCGGAGCTCTGTTGCTGAGCGCGCTCGCATGCCTCTCACTGGCATTAGCAAACTCCGTCGCCGTCATATCCATCGCCATCGTAACGCTCGGCATCGGCTGCGGACTGCCCTACGCCGCTCTGTTCAACAGGGCCGCGGCCCTGTTCCCAGGACGCGCCGGCGCCGCCATGGGACTGGTTAACATGATCGGCATCACCATGATCCTCGCAGGAGCACCCGCTATGGGCCTGGTCGCCGACCTCACAGGCCAGTTCCGCGTCAGCTTTCTCGCGCTCGCCGCATTCGCTCTCCTCACCGCCTTCGCCACGGCCGCCCTTCGCGAGTCATGAACCTCTGCCATCTCTTCGACCTCTCTCTGAAAGGCCGGCGCGATGCCGCCGCCCTCGAATGGCAAGGACACCAGTACACCTTCGGAGACCTCGACATCCGCAGCGACGAACTCGCAGCGTGGTTCACTGAGCTCGGCCTTCGCCCCGGTGACCGCCTCTGCATCTACCTCCCGAACTGCATCCAGCTCATCGACATCTACCTTTCCTGCGTCAAGCTCGGCATCATGTTCGTGCCGGTCAACATCCTCTACCGGGATCGCGAAATTACCCACATCCTGCGCGACGCCGAACCGAAGTTCGTCATAGCCACGAGCCGCGACTCTATCCCTGACATAGTTCCCATCCTCCTCGTCAGCGAACTGCAGCCAAGGCCCGGAGCACCGCGTCCAGACACACTGCTCGACGGCGACGCACCCGCAGCCATCGTCTACACCTCAGGCACCACAGGAGTCTCCAAAGGCGCCATCCTCACCCACAACAACTTCGCCGCCAACGCGCTGAACCTCCTCACCTGCTGGCGCATCTCAGACGCGGACCGACTACTCCTCCCGCTTCCGCTCTTCCACGTCCACGCCCTTGGCAATGGCCTGCACACGTGGCTCATAGCCGGATTCCACATGCGCCTCCTCGAACGCTTCGAGCACGCAAAAGCCTCGGCCGAACTGCTCGATTACCGCCCAACGCTGTTCTTCGGAGTGCCAACCGTCTACGTGCGCCTGCTCGAACTGCCCCCCGACACCGCCCGGCGGATCGGTGTCGCCGCAAGACTGTTCGTAAGCGGCTCCGCGCCCCTGCCTCCGCAGATTCTGGAGGAGTTCAGAGAGCGCTTCGGCCACACCATCCTCGAACGCTACGGCATGACAGAAACGCTGATGAACATATCGAACCCGTACGAAGGTGAGCGGCGGCCCGGGACAGTAGGGCTGCCGCTCCCCGGAGTGTCCACGCGGATCGTCGACGGAGAAGTGCAGCTACGCGGACCAAACCTATTCGCAGGCTACTGGCGCCGTCCCGAAGCCACCGAAGCGGCTTTTGATAACGGCTGGTTCCGCACCGGCGACATGGCGGAACGTTCCCCTGATGGGTACTACACGCTCTTAGGCCGCAAAAGCGACCTGATTATTTCTGGTGGTTTTAATATTTATCCCCGGGAGATCGAGGAATTCCTGCTGGAGCAGCCGGAAGTGGCCGAAGCGGCGGTGGTCGGCATGCCGGACCGCGTCCGCGGAGAACTCCCCGTGGCCTATGTGGTCTTGCGCGAACACGGCGCATTGGACCTGGAAACGCGCTGCCGTCAAAGCCTCGCCAGCTTCAAAGTGCCGCGCACCTTCATCATTGTCGACAAGCTCCCGCGAACCGCACTAGGCAAGGTACAAAAACACCTGCTCCCAAAGCCCTGAAACTAGCCCACCTCACCAGTTATTTCTACTCAGGGGGGCAGCTCCCCAGAGCTGCGGCGGGCGCCCACGCCCGCCTCACTAACTAACCGCCGAAAGCATCCACAGGGCTGGCATTCTTAATCGTGATCAGCTGCCCAACCGCCTTCAGAACGGACTCCCGTGCATTACAGTTATCCGAGCAGCGAATATTCACCCCCACAAACCGATCCGCCGGGAAATTCACCTCGTCCAGGACATGACCCAGAAAGTGAGGCTGATTCTCCGGCCCGCAGCCCGCGACAACGAAATAGTCGTCCGGACCAGCAGCCTTCAGCAAATCACGAAGCATGCTCACGCCCCCCGACCCGCACAACTGAGGATGCATCAGCGCGTACGTCACGTCGCTGTCGTTCTCCAGTTCGTGCGGCAGCGTGTTCATATCCAGCGACTCGGGCATAAACTTAAGCCCGTCACAATTGCAAAGGATTACTTTAATATTCACGGCCTCTCCCTTTCTCTACCGCTCGACCGCATCGGCCATCGGCTCCGCGGATTCCACCGCGACATTCCGGCCGTAGTTGTACCCGGCCTCAAACGCCCGCAGATTCAGAGCCAGCGCCTTTTCCGGAACCGACGCAGTTACCGAATCGAGAAAAGCTCTCTTCTCCAAAATGCCAGACACCGCCGCAAAATAGCCCACCACAATCACGTTCATTACAATCTTGCGGCCCAGCTCTTCCGCCATGCGCGTCGCCGGAATCCGGTACACCCGAACCCCTGAGGGCAACTCGGCACCAATCGGCACCAGATCTTCCTCAACAATCAGCACGCCATTTGGATCCATCTCCGGCATGAATCGCGAGTAAGCTTCCTGCGACAACGCAACCAGAATGTGAGGGCTCGTTGTGTACGGATAAAGGATCGGTTCCTTCGACAACACCAGCGCGCCCGAAGAAGCTCCGCCCCGAGCCTCAGGCCCATAGTTCTGCGTCTTGGTAGCGTATCCACCGGCGTAAATGCAGGCCGCCTTCCCGATGATGTCGGCTGCCAGCATTACGCCCTGTCCGCCGAACCCGGCAACTCGAATCTCGGTTACTGACATGTGATGTGGTCCTCCACATACTTCGCACCGAGCTTCTCCTGCATGCGGGCGCGCAACGAATCCAGATACTCCGGCCTCTCCCGATCCACAAATTTACCTACGATAATCTCGCCATCGAGGTCCAGGTCCAGATCCGAAGTGCTGCAACCGTGCTTCACCTTGCTCACGGCCTTGTAATGCTTCATCGCGTCGATCCCCTCACCCATGCCGTTCCGCCGCTGATACAGCGTCGGGCAGGGCGACACGATTTCGAGAAAACCGAAGCCCTTCTTCAACAGCAGCTCCGTCATCGCCTTTTCCATCTGCTTCACGTGGTACGTCGTCCAGCGTGCGATATAGACCGCGCCAGCCGCCTCCACCAGATGCGGCAGATTCCAGTGCGGCTCAAAAGAAGTGTACGGTGACGACGCCGTAACCGCGGTGTCCGGCGTCGTCGGAGCGGTCTGACCGCCCGTCATCGCGTACACCTGGTTGTTCACGCAGATCACCTTGATGTCCAGGTTGCGCCGAGCCGCGTGAATCAAATGATTCCCGCCGATCGCCGTCAGGTCGCCATCTCCCGAATAAACCACCACAGTCAAATCGGGGTTACCCAGCTTCAGGCCCGTAGCAAATGGAATCGCGCGTCCATGCGTTGTGTGAAACGAGTCCAGTTTGGTATAGCCCGCCACGCGCCCCGAGCATCCGATCCCGCTGACCACCGCCACCTTCTGCGTATTCAGCTTGCTGTCAGTCAGCGCCCGCGCAAACGCATTGACGGTCGTTCCAATTCCGCAGCCCGGACACCAGATGTGTGGCATCCTCTCGCTGCGCAGGAACTTCTCAGTCGGGTTCTGGAGAATTGGTAGTTCCACGCAAGTGCTCATGCCCCTGCTCCTTTACGAATCGCAGCCAAAATCACTTCTGGCTTATGCACACTCCCGCCGGCATGCGACACCGGAATCGTCCGGCACTGGCCATCCGCGCACCGCTGCACTTCCAGCACTACCTGGCCCAGGTTCAGCTCAGGAACCACCAGCGCTTTCACCTTGCCCGCCAGTTCCCGAATCACCGCCTCGGGAAATGGCCACACCGTCACCAGGCGCATTGTGCCGACTCGTAGTCCCTCCGCGCGAGCCATCAGCACAGCCCGCTGTGCCACACGGGCTGTAATGCCGTACGACACCACCACCACGTCGGCACCGTCGCATTCCTCCAGCTCATACTGGCTGATCTCGTCGAGCGCGACCGTCAGCTTCTCCTGCAGCCGCCGCACCAGCGTGTCCTGCCGCGCGACCGTCAACTCGGCATACCCAATCTCGTTGTGAGTCAGGCCAGTAACATGAATGTCGTAGCCTTCGCCCGCATGAACCATATCGGGCACCAGGTCGGGACCCGGCTCGAACAGGTGGAACTCGCCCGGCGGTTTCGTAGTGATACGCCGAGGCGTAACCTCAAGCTCATCCGCCTTCGGGATCACGACCTTCTCGGTCATATGACCCACACACTCGTCCATCATCAACATCACCGGAGTGCGAAAACGCTCCGCCAGATTGAACGCCCGAATCGTAAGATCGAAGCACTCCTGTGGCGAACTCGGACACAGCGCAATCGTGCCGTAATCACCGTGCGAACCAAACCGGGCCTGCATCATATCGCCCTGTGCCGGAAGCGTCGGGAGACCCGTCGAAGGCCCGCCCCGCTGCACGTCGACGAATACACAGGGGCATTCCGTCATGGCCGCGTAGCCGATGTGTTCCATCATCAGAGAGAACCCAGGACCGGAGGTGACCGTGAATGCTTTGGCACCTGCCCAGACCGCGCCCTGAAGCGTGATCGAAGCGGCCAGTTCGTCCTCCATCTGAATGAAGATCCCGCCCACAGCCGGTATCCGCGCTGCGAATCTTTCCACTATTTCTGTGGAGGGTGTGATCGGGTAACCTGCGCTAAATCGCGCACCCACTGCGAGGGCTCCCTCACAGCACGCAGCATCCCCGTTTATGAAATGAGTGCCCGTCAGGACGCCCGCTGGGTCAGCTCGCATTCCCGCTCCTGGACGCCTGCTGGCGCACGCCGAAGATCGCGAAATCAGGGCAATACATCCCGCAGAGATCGCAGCCTGAGCACTTATCGGCTGCTATAACCTCCGGTGGATGATAGCCCTTGGCATTGAATGCTGTTGAGAGTTCCAACACCCTGGTGGGGCAAAACTCGACACAAAAGCCGCAACCCTTGCATCGCTCTACCGTGATGGAAACGAAGCCCGTGGCCATGAATCCTCCGTTATGCATTTGTATTAAGCAATCACGGAGCCAAAGTCAAGTGTAGAGAAATGCAGCAGTTTACGGCGCAGCCGTCGGCGCCATATTCCGGATTGCCTCAATCCGCCAGGCACCCGAGTGTTTCCGCATCACAAATGTCGACCACATCGGACGCGACCCGGCGATCTCATACCTGCCGTCCGCAATCGCCACATCCGACCCCAGAAACCGGACCGTCTCCACCGTGATCGTCCGCTTGCCCGAGTTCCGCTCACTGCTCCCCAGCATGCCCTTCACCAGCGACGGTGCTCCGCGCCGCCACTCGCCGCTGGAAACCAACTGGTCCGCATCCGGCGCGAACAGCGACGCAATCAACTTCGGATCTCGATTCTCCCGGGCATCCACATACCGGCGCACCACGTCCTTCACAGCCCCAATCTCGTCAATCTGCCCCAGCGAGCAGCCAACCCCGAACACAATCAGCAGTACCAGTCTCACCGCACACCTCCATTCCCATACTTGTTCGATTTCGCCAGCGTAGCGAAATGCTCATAGAACAGCTTCGTCACCGCCGGAACCGGATTCGCGTCGCCCGTCAAAAATGTACCCGCCACACTCAGCACAAACGGCCGCCCCTGCACAAACACGACTCCCGTCTCGCAATGCACACCCGTCAGACCACCCGGCTTGGCCGCCACCACCACGTTCGCCGGAACCGTCTTGCGAAAGTCCGCGTCGGGCAATTTCAAAATCTCCAGCATCTGCTTCGACGCCGCCGCACTCACCGCCTTGCCCCGATAAATCAGTTCCATAATCCGCGCCATTTCCAGCGGAGTAGAAATATTCTCGTCATTCCGGGCCGCAGCCGCCACGTCGATCATGATGCGCTGCAGGCGCGTGTGTCGGAACCCCATCCGCTCCACCGTCGCATTCACATTCTGCATCCCAACCATTGAGATCAGCTTGTTGGTAGCCGTGTTGTCGCTGCTCGATATCATCGCCACCGCCAGGTCTTCCACGGTCAGCGTCATGGGATGTAACTTCAGCGTCGACTGCAAATGACCACTGCCGCCCACCAGGTCCCGCTGCTCCAGCGTCACCTGAGCCTTGAGATTCTGTTTGCCCTCGCCAACCTGTCGGAACAGCTCGATCAGAATGGGAATCTTGATCGAACTCGCCTGCGGAAACACCGTGTCGGCATGGTAGGAGATCGTGCGCCCAGTCTCCAGATCGATGGCATGCACCCCCATCACGCCCTTCAACTCCGCATCCACCGCCGCCACGCGTTGCAGCAACCTGGCCTCCAGTAACTCCTCAACGCTCGGCGGCGGCGCCGCCATCAGAAGGAGACACGCGATGATCGTCATATCTCCAAACGATAATAGAGAGCAGTCGCCCACATGGATTTCGCCGAGCAGGTCAAGGCACAGGTAGACATCGTCCAGACCGTCAGGGAGTACCTCCCGCTGCGCAAAGCAGGCGGACGGTTCGTGGGATTGTGCCCGTTTCACTCGGAAAAAACGCCGTCCTTCGGCGTGAATCCCGCCCTCGGCATCTACAAGTGCTTCGGTTGCGGCGCCGGTGGCGACGTCATCAAATTCGTCCAGACCATCGACGCCTGTACGTTCTGGGAAGCACTCACCGCCCTCGCCGAGCGCAACGGCATCCCCGTCCCACAGCGCAAAGACCGCGACCCGGAATCGGAAGTGCGCGCCGTCATCTTCGAGATGTACGAAGAAGCATCGCGCGTCTACGCCCAGAACCTCTATGGCCCACAGGGCACCGATGCCCGCGAGTACCTCAAGAAGCGTGGCCTGACCTCCGCGGTCGCCCAGCAGTTCCTCCTCGGCCTCTCCGACGCCTCCTGGGACGCGCTCCACAAACGATTCGCCTCCCGCTACAGCCCTGAGGAAATGGAAGACTCAGGCCTCTTCGGCAAGCGCGAATCCGACAGCGGTTTCTACGACAAGTTCCGCGGCCGCCTCATGTTCCCCATCCACAACGAGGCAGGTAAAGTCATCGGCTTCGGTGGCCGGGCCCTCCGCCCTGACGACGAGCCCAAATACCTCAACTCGCCCGAAACCGCTATATACAAGAAGTCCAACGTCCTCTACAACCTTCACCGGGCCAAAGAGTCCATCCGCAAAGGCGACCGCGTCATTCTCGTCGAAGGCTACATGGACGTCATCGGCGTTTTCGCCGCCGGCGTCAAAAACGTAGTGGCCAGTTGCGGCACCGCTCTGACCAATACCCAGGTGCGCAACATGAAGCGCTTCTCGCTCAACGCCGTCGTCAACTTCGACCCCGACAACGCCGGAGGCAATGCCACCGAGCGCTCCATCCAGATGCTTATCGACGAAGGCATGCACATGCGTGTTCTCGAACTCGAAGGCGGCCTCGATCCCGATGAATACATCAGGGAGCGCGGCGCCGATGAGTACATCGCCCGGCTCGACCGCTCCCTAAACTACTTCATATGGCTCGCCGACCGCGCTCGCAAAAAGTTCGGCTCCGGTTCCGCCGAGGCTCGCATGCAGGGCTACGATCAGCTTCTGCTCCCGGCCATTCGGCGCATCCACGACCCCCTCGAACGCGCCTCGGTTGCAACGGAAGTGGCGGACTACCTTGGCCTCGACCGCAATCTCGTATTGACGGAATTCAGGAAAATTCCCGGGCAGAAAGCGCAGCGCATGCCGCCGCAGGCCACTCAGCCCGAAAACAATATCTCTGTTCGCGAGCGCCTGTTGCTGCGGACCCTGGTGCAGCATCCGGAAGTGCGACAGATACTGCTTCCGCGCCTCACCGGTTATGCGACGGTGAGATCGCTGATAACCTGGCCCCTTATTGAAGCCATCGACGCTCTTATGGAAGAGGATCCTTCGTTCGGTTATCAATTGCTGGAAACCCGCCTTTCCGAAGAGCTGAAGGCTCTCCTGTCTTCGGCTTTGTTTGCCGATCATAGTGGGGAAGTGCTTTCCACTGAGCAGGCAGTGGTCTTTTTGAACATCGTCGAAGCCGATGACCGGGAACTGCAATATCGTCAGGTGCAGCGCGAGCTACAAACCGCCGAAAGGTCAGGTAATCTCGAAGAAGCAATGCGTCTGATGCAGCTTGCCGGAGAGCTGAGACGGCGAATCCGGTTCGGGTCGGCGTGAGGTACAATCGGGGGAACCGAAAACAGGCTTTCGGTTCGCAGAAGGTGGGTTTTAGGTGCCAACCGAGGACAAGTACGACCGTCTTAGAGAACTGGTTGACTCCGGAAAAGAGAAGGGCTACGTCCTCTACGACGAAGTAGGAGACCTGCTGCCCGATGACCTTTCCTCAGGCCCCGAACTCGACGATATTCTTGCCGATTTCGACACCGCCGGCGTAGATATCCTCGAAGAGCCCAGAGCGGATTTCGAAAAGAAATCTGAAGATTCCGATGAGTTCGGCGAAGGCGATCTTCCTGCCGATTTTATTGACAAAACAAACGATCCCGTCCGCATGTATCTCCGCGAGATGGGCACGGTGCCGCTCCTCACGCGCGAAGGCGAAATCGAACTCGCACGGCGCATAGAACGCGGCAATCGAGCAATAGGCAAAGCCCTCGCCCGCTCCCCCATCGTCATTCAGGGAATCCAGCAGTTTGCCGCCGAGGTCCGCGAAGGTGAACTCGACGTCCGCGACATTCTCCTGCTTCCCGAACTCAGCCTCGCTGAGGATATGGAGGACCCCCAGGAAATCGAATTCCTCGGCAGCTGCGAGAAAATTGCCGACCAGAACAGAAAAGTACTGCAGCTTCGCACGAAGATGCTCGCAACGTCACGTCAGCTCCGGCCCAGACAATATCGCACCGCCCGCTGGGAACTGGCGCGAGCCCTGGTCGTTCTGTCGAAGCAGGTTCGTGAGATGCCGTTCAGCACTCCGGCCCGCCGATGCCTCGTCGCCCGCCTGCGCCAGCTGGTGGAAGAGTGCCGGACTCTCGAAGACGAGATCGCACGAGCCCAGCGTAAGGCGGAGCTAAGTGACGCGGCCGCCGACTCGTCCTCCGACTGCGTGAGCGAGACCTCCGCCAACGGCCAGGCACGGCGTGACGTCCGCCAGTGCACGCAACGCCTGCAGCAGATTGAGGAGGAGTCCGGTGCCCCCGTCGTCGAGATGCGCCGCACGCTCCAGATCATCGACCGCGGTGACCTCGAGGCTGATGGCGCCAAGAAGCAACTCATCGAAGCCAACCTCCGCCTCGTCGTCTCCATCGCCAAGCGATACACCAACCGCGGACTACAATTCCTCGATCTCATCCAGGAAGGCAATATCGGCCTGATGAAGGCCGTCGACAAATTCGACTACCTGCGCGGTTATAAGTTCTCGACCTACGCCACCTGGTGGGTCCGACAGGCCATTACCCGTGCCATCGCCGACCAGGCCCGCACCATCCGAATCCCGGTGCACATGATCGAAACGATCAACAAACTGGTGCGCGCGCAGCGCCATCTGCAGCAGGAACTCGGCCGCGAGCCAACCACCGAAGAGCTCAGCCGCCGCCTCGAACTTCCCGTAGGCAAGGTGCGCAAGGTGCTCCGCATAGCGCAGGAGCCAATCTCCCTCGAAACGCCGGTGGGCGAGGAAGAAGAGTCGCATCTGGGCGACTTCATCATTGACCGCCGCGTCACATCGCCCAGCGAAGCCGTAATCAACCTCAACCTGCGCGAGCAGACGGCCGAGGTATTAAAAACGCTCAGCCCAAGGGAAGAGAAGATCATTAAAATGCGCTTCGGCCTGCAGGACGGAAGCGAGCACACACTCGAAGAGGTAGGCCAGCACTTCGCCGTCACGCGCGAACGCATCCGCCAGATCGAGGCCAAGGCCCTCCGCAAACTCCGGCACCCCAGCCGGAGCCACCGCCTCCGGGCTTTTCTCGACACCAGCTCCGGCGAAAACTAAACGGCGTACTTGCATCATGGTTTTACCCGATGGCGCCTATAGTGTTCCTGCCGTACACTTGCTCCTGGGACCATGAAGACCAAAATCGGCAGACCTGGGACAATTCTGTTTCCTACAGACCTGTCCCCCCATTCCAAAAGCGCTGCGGCGCTCGTCTCCTTCTTTGTGAATCGCTTCCAGTCACGAGTAATCGTGCTTCACGTACTGCCGCCAGTAGAAAATCCCTTCGAGCTGCTATCCGGGGGATTCACTGAGACGCGCGCAGTGCAGGATGTGGCGAGTGCACAGGTCCGGGAATTCATCACACGCGAGTTCCCGCCGTTTCCCTGCGACCTCCGCGTAGAGGTGGGCGAGCCGGCGGAGGCGATCGTACGTGTCGCCAATGAAGTCGGCGTGGATCTTATCTGCCTGCCGACGCGCGGACACGGCCCGTTCCGCCGGTTTCTTCTCGGATCCATTTCCAGCAAGGTGCTGAATGACGCCAGTGTCCCTGTGCTCACTGGCGCTCACATGGACAACCCTGGTGCCGACGCGGTTCGCGACATCCGCACCGTCGTTTGCGCCCTCAGCCTCGACGACCGCGGCGAACGGGCACTTCGAGCCGCCCTCCAGGTCTGCGAAGAATTCGGAGCGCGACTGGTTGTCGCCCATGCGCTGGAGGACAAAACAGGAACCGGCCGCGCCAACGCCGACCACGCCATCGCCAGCCTGATGGCCGGAGCCTCCGTGCCTTTCGAAGTAGTCGTCGGAGACGGCGACCCGGCTCCCTTCGTCCGCACGGTCGCAGCCGAAAAGCACGCCGACATGGTGGTCATCGGCCGCAGCGCTCCCGGCCCTCTCGGCCGCCTCCGGACGCAAAGCTACGCCATCGTACGCGAGTCACCCTGCCCGGTACTCAGCGTCTGAACCCTGGGGCGGACTGCTTCCGCCCTCACTCACAGCAAAGTACTCCGCATCAGACGGCAGAAGAGAACTCCGGCACCCCAGCCGGAGGCATCGGCCAGCGAGAACTAAAACTAAATAGTATCCTCTCCCAGACAGACTTCTTGGGGGGCAGGCCCCCAGGCCTGCGGCGGACGCCTACGTCCGCCTGCCCTCACCGGGGCTATCCTGCCAGCGGCCAGTTGCTGCCCTGGGTGCAATTTCTGCCCGTCTAAAGTACTACGCTTCTGGAGAGTCGGCCAATTCAGCCCTCAGCAATTCCCCGCGACACCACCACTAAAGCGGCATGCGCCGGCCGACCATCGGTACCGACCGCTGCGTCTGC
>JAWXCM010000189.1:0-20690 GCA_034408745.1 Bryobacteraceae bacterium | reverse complement strand
TCGGCGCCGAAATCCCCCGTAAGGGCGGACTCACCCAATTCCTCCACAAGTACCCCGTCCCTGAAACCCGCCGCACCGTCCGCCCCCTCTGGACGCTCGACTTCCAGCAGGTGCAGGCCCTTCAGTGGCTCGGCGCCGACATCTCCGCCTTTCGCGATCTCGCCGCCAAATGGACCGCGCCCAGCGCCTTCGAGGCTCGCTACGAAGCCGGGCAGAACCCGGTGCTTCAGTTCCAGTCCGCAGCCGTCCGAACCCGCCGCATGCTCGGCATCGACACCGCTCAGCCCGCCTGGAAGACGTACTTCGCAGCTCGACGCCGCGCCAACGGCACCTGGAACAACACACCCGCCGCAGACGGCAGCGACGGCCATGTGATGAACACTCTCTGGGGCCTGCTCGCGACCGAGGCCATTGGCGAATCGACCGCGGCGAATGGAACCCGCCTGCTCCCATGGATCCTCGCCTGCCAGCGCCCCACCGGCGGCTTCACCTGGGCCCCCGATCCACAGCAGGGCGCCATCGAAGACGCCGGCTACACCTGGGCCGCCCTCAGCATCCTCAAGAAACTCGGAGCCGAGCCCCACGACCGCGCCAAAGCCATCGAATGGCTCGAAGGCCTGCGCGCAGGTGACGGACTGTGGCGCGAAACCGCTGATGGGCGCCCCAATCCCATGGGCACCTTCTACGTTCTGGAGTCCATGGCGCTCCTCGGCCACGTGCCCACGGCGCTGGTGCGCGGACCCGCCATCAAACGCCGCAGCGGGATCCCCGACGGACTCCGCGTCTGGACCATGCAGATCGAGGCGCCAGGCAAGGGCAGCCCGGAGGAAGCAGTCACCGTCGCCGACACCGCCGGCATCCACATCTGGGCCGCGAAGAACTCCGACCCCGGCTGGATTCCCGCCGCGCAGGCCATCGCCGACCGCCGCAAAGTGAACGTGAAATTCGCGGTCGGAAACGAAGAATACAACACCTTCACCGCCGTCGCAGGCTTCGGCGATTACAGCCATCTGGTCGACCTCTGCGCCCCCGCCAACACCAAAATCGGCGAGCCCCTCAACCCGAAAATCCACCATCCCTGGGAGCGTCTCAGAGACCGTCGCATCCCCGCCCTCAAAGCAGGCGGCGGTCGCATGGTCTGGCAGTTCAACGAAAATGAGGAGCTAACCCGCATCCTCCTCGACGAAGCTGTCGAGAAGAAGACCTACGCCGCCCTGTGCACCTTCCACTTCGGCAATGAGAACTTCCTCCACACGCAGCCGCACCTCCACCGCTTCTACGGCCGCCTCCCCTTCGTCGCTCTCGCCGACGCGCACCATGCCGAATCCTGGTGGAGTTTCGAGCAGACCACCGGCTTCCGCACCCTGTTCATCGCAAAAGAGCCGACCTGGGAAAACTGGCTCGCCGCCCTCGACCGCGACTGGGTCATGGGCGTGCGCCGCGACGCCGTAACCAAATTCGTGCTGCGCCACGCCGGAGGACTGCCCGAAGTCCGCGACTTCGTCAACCAGCGCGCGGCCGACTGGCAGTGGTGGGACAACGCGAACCCGTGGCCGAAACGGCCCATGGCCTCGCTGGTAGTCCTGACCCCGGCCAGCAAGTTCGAAGCCGGAGCACCAAAGGACGGCCGAGCCATCCGTCTCCGCATCGCCGCCAACCACACCCCGCAGGGCCAGCCCCGCGACCCGCTCGCGGACCTTGTCACCCTGACCATCAACGGCGCCACAGTCCAGCCCGAGGCGATCGAAACCAAAGGCCCACAGGGAACCGTCACGGATCGCTACTACATAGCCCAGCTCCCGCCCACGGGCGACGCGACAGCCGTAGTCAAACTCCGCAACCGGGCCACCAAAGTCGAGTCGGAGATCACCCTTAAGAGCTGAAAACGCTCATCTACAACGGATCGCCTTTCGATAATGTAATTATCGTGTTTAGGAATGCTTTCAGTGCCGGGCATGCCGCGACCGCTACGCTCAAGTCCTGCCCGCGTAGGACGCGGAGCGCGTCACGCGTCTTGATGTAATCTCGCGGTGCCTTGCCGACGCGAAAAATCTCACGAATATGCCATGACGGAGGATGGTTGTGGTTGACCAGTTCAGGATGTCCTGGTGGAGCCTTCCTGTTGTGTTTGGCTACCTCCTGAATTGTTTTCCAGTAAGGAAGGAGCCATGCCTCGAAGTCGTGTTGGGCGATGTGAGGGTGAAAACGTTCGTTCGGGCCAACCCAGGCACGCATTTTTCTTATGGCGTCCTGTCCGTCCTCGAAATCGTTCGTTCCTGTGTAAACGTCCGTCAGCGCAATCACGTGGTCCGCGTCGGGTTCGCTCCCGTGTAGCCAAGCCTCGACCACACGCTTCAGCTTGTCACCTTTCGGAATACGCCCGTCATAACTTGCCGGAATCAATCGAGGCATCCTCTTCTCAAGCTTCCCACTGAGGAACTCGCGAATATGCGGGAGGAATACTCGCTCCGTTTCGCCTTCCATCAGAATGGCAAAACTTCATCCGCGTGCACCAAGCCGGCCGATTCGCCAGAGTTCATCCAGCGAATAATCCTCAAGCCAGTCCTCCAGGTTCATCTTGTCCGCCCACGTCATCGCTGTTGTACCATCCTCCTGCGAATCCATGACCACAACCTCATCGGGCCTCAGAAAACGGATCAGACGATCGGAATGAGTCGCAACCACAATCTGCGTACGGCCACATGCCTCCCGCAACAACCCAGCAAGGAGATTCAACAACTCAGGATGTAAGCTGACTTCCGGCTCATCGAGCAGCGTTAAAGCCGTCAGTCCCGGGCTCTGAAGGAGTGTCGCAAGCCACAGAAACCGCAACATGCCCTCGGAGAGCTGGTGCATGTACATGGGTTTCGAGAACTTGCTGTCTCGCCACGTCATCGCGAGTGTTCCCGCAGCCACGGGCGGAAAGTCGAGCCTCTCGAATCCTGGGAATGCAGACTTTAGAGCATCCTCGACTGCTTCAAATCGTGCGCGGTCGGCCTCACGCAAGTAGTACAGGCAGGAAACCAGATCTTCTCCGTTCTTACCGGGCAGCAGAGCCGGTCGCATGGCCTGAGGCAGACGCACAGGGGAACGTGAGTCGACGTTGAGAACGTGATAGAAAGTCGATGATGCGAGCCGCTGCCGAAATTCCTCCGGTTCCCGAAACAGTTTCGGCACTTGAGAAAGCGACGATTCCAGCGGGTTGTGTTCCCAATTGGGTCGCACGAGCTTTTTCGATTTCTGAAATTCGTAATAGCGGATGTCAGAGCCGTGGGAACTGATGTGTATAAAAGGCTCTGTGTAGTTCAGTCGAAGCTGCACCAGCGTTTCTCTCTCAATTAGGTATGCCAACCCCTGTGCCCGCAGGCTGAGTTCATACTCCAACGGATTATGTCCTGGAACATCCATAGTGATTCCAAGCTCGAGCTCGCCAGCAGCGTCGTACGTCCTCATCGAAGCGATGCCGGAAAGGTCGCTGATGGCGGAGTTCAGGTTTCCCTGCGCAGAACAAGCCAGCAAGTCCAGCGCCTGCAGGATGGAAGACTTGCCGACACCATTGGCTCCAATCAACACCGTCAACGGGTGCAACTCAAGATTCACATCCGAAAGCCGCCGAAAGCCCTTGACCCTCAGGTTAAGAAAACGCTGCGCCGTAGTGTCCACGATCTCCTCCTCAACCCTCCGCGGGCCGTCGAATCACCACCCTTCTCGCACTACCCGGTCCGTGAGTTTTGCTGGTTCAATCTCGAACGCTCTGACCTTGCACCTAAATCTGCTAACGGAGTCTGCGTAGGCGACGTCGAGTCACTCACCAGCCGCTCCCGCCATGTGCTCTCGTCTTGAGTTTCCGGTTTTACCCCCGACCGCTAAGCATCCCCACCTCAACCTCAAACCCTTCGCGTGCAATCCGGGCCGGAATCACCTCCGACCGCCGCCCATGCATCGCAAAAATCTGGCACACCAGATCGCAGACACCCTCGCAGCCCTTCTCGAAAAACACCAGGATCGAAGGACCCGCCCCGCTCAGCGCGCACCCCAGCAGCCCTGGAGCTCGCAACTTCACAATCTCCTCGAGCCCCGGAACCAGCTCGGCCCGATACGGCTGGTGCATCCGATCCTCAAGCGCCGTCGGGAACGCGGCCGCCGACCCGCTCACCAGTGCAGCCACCAGTAAAGCCGCCCGCTGCACATTAAAAATCGCGTCGGCTTTCGAATAAGAATCCGGCAAAACAGCCCGAGCTTTATGCGTCGGCAGATCGAAATCCGGAACCACCACGCAGGCGTCGAAGCGCTCACTCAGCTCCAGCCGCACCACACGGGCCGACCCCGCACGGTCAATCGCGCTGGCCACAATCGACCCCAGCACACACGCCGCGACGTTATCCGGATGGCCCTCAATCCGCGCAGCCTCATCCAAAATCCGCAGCGGCTTCCACCCCAGCCCCAGCAGTTGATCCGCCAGCACCACCCCCGCCGTCAGCGCCGCCGCACTCGACCCCAGCCCTTTTCCCAGCGGAATATCGTTGTGAATTTCCAGCTCAATCGGCGGCAATTCTCCGGCGCCGACATCCCCTGCCACCCGCAGCGCCGTCTGCCAGATCAGATTCGATTCATCAACAGGAATACACTCGGAATCCCGCCCAGACACACGAATCGTAAGCCGATCCGCCCTTCGAAATCGGCACGTCAGATAGATACTGAGTGCCAGCCCGAGTGCATCGAAGCCCGGACCCAAATTCGCGCTCGAAGCCGGAACCCGAACCGTCGTGAACATCAAACCGCCTGCGGATCGATGGCGACTTTCTCGCCCCGCCTCGCCGATTCATACGCCGACACAACCACCTCAAGCGCCCGATACCCTTCCTCGCCACCGACCAGCGGTTTCGCACCAGTCGAGCACGCCCTCGCGAAATCCAGGAACTGCCGCTCAAATGGAAGTGTCGAAATCGCCATAGGATCCGACGCGCCCGACTGCACTTCCTTTTCCACCGGAGCCGGATCCCCCAGGTCGCCGTCCTGCACATCCCATGCCGTCAGCTTGTCTCCGGTGAGGGTCGCCGAGCCCTTCGTACCGTGAATTTCCATCCGCTCCGAATATCCAGGCCAGAACGCCGTCGACGCCTGAATCACACCCGTCGCGCCGTTGGCATACCGCAGCATCGCCGCAATCACGTCTTCGCTCTCGATCTTGTGAAGCGCACCCAGCTGCCAGTAAGAGAAGATCTCCTTCACCGGCCCAATTAAATACAGCAGGACATCCACCTGATGCACCGCCTGATTGATGAGAGCGCCTCCACCCTCAGTCGCCCAGGAGCCCTTGATCGCACGTGAATAATATTCCGCCGACCGCCACCACTTCACATACGCGTCGGCCTGCAGAATCTTCCCCATGCGACCATCGGCAATCGCCTTCTTCAGGAAAGCCACCGAATCGTCGAACCGGTGCTGACTCACCACGCCCAGCACGATGCCCGCCCGCCGAGCCACCTCCACCATCCGCCGAGCCGCCGTCAGATTCGTCGACATGGGCTTCTGCACCTGCACGTGCTTCTTCGTCTCAGCGCAGATCTCAATCGGCTGCAGCCGGAAGTCCGGGAACGTGCAGACATCCACGTAGTCCACCTTCGGATGACGGCACACTTCCTCGTACGTGCGAACGTATTCCGCGCCCGTCGCGTCGGCGAACTTCTTGCCATTCGCCTCGCTAATATCGGTGCAGACAGTGACCTCAAAACCGATGTTCTTGTAGGCCTGTGCGTGCTTCCATGAGATAGCGCCGGTACCGATAACTCCAACTCTCAAAGTGTGTGGATCTCCTGTGTGGTGGTGAAACGCAAGTATATCAGGCGGCGTGGCCTGGACCCCCAATTACAATGGAACTAATGGCCGTTGCATTCCCCGAACGATATCGCGTCGCCAACATTGTGGTCGAGCCCGCAACCGTGCTTGCGCCCATGGCTGGCGTCACCGATACCGTGTTCCGTCAGCTCATCCGAAACCAGGGCGGCTGCGGCCTCATGATGACGGAATTCACCAGTTCCCACGGCATCGTGCAGGCCAGAACCGCAAAGCGCCGAAACTTCACCATGCGCTACCTTGCGTTCGAAGAATGCGAGCGCCCCATCGCAGCCCAGCTCTTTGGCTCCGACCCTGACGTAATGGCCGACGCCGCCCGCTCCTGCCAGGACCTCGGCTTCGACATCGTCGACATCAACTTCGGCTGCCCTGTCAACAAAGTGGTAAAGTGCAACGGCGGCTCCGGCCTCCTCCGAGACCTCCCGCTGGTCGAGCGCATCCTCACTACCATCAAGAAGGCGCTGACTATCCCGCTCACCTGCAAATTCCGGGCCGGCTGGAACGACCTCGAACTCGTACACGTGCGGATGGCGAAACTCGCCGAGGACGCCGGCTGCTCGGCCGTAGCACTCCACCCGCGAACCCGCGAGCAGGGCTACAGCGGCCGGGCCGACTGGACCCGCATCGCCGAAGTTAAGAATGCCGTCAGGATCCCAGTCATCGGCAACGGCGATGTCCTGACTCCCGAAGACGCCGTGCGCATGGCCGCCGAAACGCAGTGCGACGCAGTCATGATCGGCCGGGCAGCCTCATCCAACCCGTGGATCTTCAGCCAGATCCGCGAGTACCTCGAGACTGGCGCCTACCGCATCCCTTCCGAACGCGAGCGCTACGACTTGATGCGCTACTACTACACGCTGCTCATCGACAATGGCGAGCCAGACTGCATCGGCAAAATGAAACAATTCGCGACGTATTTCACTCACGGCGTGCGCAATGGCTCGAAATTGCGAGTCGCGATTTATCACAGCAAGTCGCCCGCGGCGATCCTCCAAACGGTCGACACGTTCTTCAACACGCCCCAGCCCGACTCCGCGTCGGACTCATCCGGCGAAGATCAACCCGCCTTCGCGGCATTCGAGTCTTGCGAGGTTCCCGCGGCATGAAGAAGATCCAGCTAATCACAGACGGAGCCTGCAAAGGCAATCCCGGACGAGGCGGCTGGGCCGCCATTCTCCGTTTCGGCCAGCACCGCAAAGAACTCTGGGGCTCTGAGCCGCAGACGACGAACAACCGCATGGAGCTAACCGCCGCAGTTCGCGGCCTCGAAGCCCTGCGCGAAAAATGCGAAGTCGAAATCATCACGGATTCCGAATATGTAAAAAACGGAATTACCCAGTGGATTCACGGCTGGAAAAGAAATGGCTGGAAAACTTCCACAAAGAAGCCAGTCGTCAACCAGGACCTCTGGGAAGCCCTCGACTATGAAGTAAGCCGGCATCAGACCGAGTGGACCTGGACCAAAGGCCATGCCCAGCACAACGAGAATAATCGCGCCGACGAACTGGCCTCGGAAGCCGCCTCCAACCAGTTGAACGGCTTCAAATCCAGCATCGCCGGCGAGTAAAAATAACTAGACGCGGCGCAAGCGCACAACTACGAACCCGCTGGCCGCGATCACCAGCATTGCCATCGTGGACGGCTCAGGGATCGGCTCATTCACCGCCAGCGACCACGACTCCAGAGTCCCGACGTCCAGCGTGCCGTTGTCATAGATCGACAACTTCCAGTCACCAAAAGCCGATTTGTTCAGAAGTCCCGCCATGGAGTTCTCCGGCTGAAAGATGCCAGTAAACGGCGAAAACCCGTTGAATATTTGATAATGCGACCGTTCATCCAGCCACATATTAAAGATGTTGTCACCCGATCCGCCACGGCCGTCAAAGACGAGCACAGCGGTCTCGTCCGGCGCAATCAACGTGATGTGAAGATCCTCAATATTCGTGTGCGTCAGATTGTTGATCCGCAGTGTCAGCGAGTCAATTAACGTCGCATCGGGTATGTTCAGAATCGACTCGGTCGTAGCGAAGTCCGGCAGCGACAATCCGGGATCGTGTACTTTCGTGTAAACCGTGCCTGCACGGACAGCAGAACACGCCGAAACAAGTAGTAGGACGGACAGTATAAGAGTTCGTGGGCTCATGGGTTGCGGCAATTGCTACTGGTTGTATCGACCCACAATCTGACGAACTTTAGGCAGCATCCAACGGCCGTACTACTCCAAACGCAGCGTTTTTGTCAGCCAGGCCACACGGTCCAGGACGGACCACGGATTCAACTTATGCTCCGCGTCGTAGAACGCGATTTCCTTAGGTGATTTTATCGACCGCCACAGTTCATCTGCCTGGTCCTGACTAACGAAAAAATCGTGCGTGCCAAACTGCAGAAAGATCGGAACACTCGCAGGAGCCTTAGCAAGGTTCGCCGGACCGTCGAGAACCGACAGCGCCTTCACAAACTCCGCCCGAGCCGGTTCCTTCATTGGCGGCCCAAACAGATACCAGTTGGAAAATGACGTGGTCCCCGCCTGTAGCGCGAAGGCTGCCGGACGCCGGTCCACACCCGCCATCACCGCGCCAAACATCGCCCCAAAGTCGTGCCCAACATACGCGGTACGCCGAACATCCACCCCAGGCTGAGCCAGCAGCAAATCGAAAGCACGCCGCAGTTCCCGAAACTGATGCAGCGAGTTCTCCAGGTCCTGGTCGCGCGTCCGCTTGCGAAACCACTCAAAGTCCGACCACATCGTCGCAGGCAGCAGCGACACCACACCCCGCCCTGCCAGCTTCACCGCCTCCTCCAGATATTCCGTGCGATTCGAGGTCGGATCGGGCGGCTCATACCAGTGCACGTACAGGACGCCTGCGCGCACAGCCTTCCCCTTCGGAGGAACCACCAGATACGCCTCCGTGCGGCCGCCCCGGAGATTCGAGAAGGTCACGTCGCGGACCTCAACCCCGCCCTCGCGACTCTCGGTCTGAATCACCTGCAGATCGTGTGGCTTTGTGTTGTCGTAATCGAACGGCCCGGCTGCGCCCAAAGCAGCACACGCCAGCGACACCAGCCCCAGCGCGTACCTCACGAACACTGGCGCCGAGTCACCCCAGCAGGCCCTTCAGCACCGAGTCCCATGGCTTTCGATACGGCCGTTCCAGCATCGCCGACGCTTCCTTGTCGCCCGCGATCGTCTCAGTCTCCGGATCCCACCGGATCATTCGACCCAGCCGCAACGACATATTCGCCAGGTGGCACGTGGTCGCCGTCCGGTGCCCGTCCTCGACATCGGCGATTGTCTTCTGGCGCGACTTGATGCAGTCCAGAAAATTGCGGACATGCAGATCGAACTGCTCGTTTGACGACCCCGGGACTTTCATCGCCTGCGTCAACGGCTCGGGCTTCACGTCCACCTTCTGCGGACCGCCCGCCGTGTGTCCCTGAAACTGCGGGATCAAATTGTTCGGATTGCTCTTCATGTCCGCGATGACAGTCATGCCCCCGCGCCCAATCTGCATGCTCCCCTTCGTTCCAAAGAACTCCAGTTCCGACCCCGCCCTGCTCCCTGCGCTCGCCTCGCGAATCGAGTACGCCATCGTCATTCCGCCCGGATATTCTATGATCGCGTCCTGCGTGTCGGGCGTCTCGCCGTTGTCATTAATCGCGTTACGGCCGCCAAATGACGAGACCTTTACCGGACCCTTCAGCCCCATAAACCACTGCACAATGTCGATCTGATGCGCTCCCAGATTCGTCATCTGTCCGCCGGAATAATCCCAGAACCAACGAAAATGGTAGATTCCCCGATGCGGATTAAATGGCCGCTTCGGAGCCGGACCAAGCCACATGTCGTAATCGAAATCCGCCGGAGCCGTGCTGTCCGACGGCGACCCAAACCCGGGAAGAATATTCCGGAAAGAACCCGACCGCGCCGTCAGCACCTTGCCAATGTGGTCTTTGCGAATCAGCTCCCGAGCCTGTCCATAGTGCTTCCCGCTCCGCTGCTGCGTCCCCACCTGAACAATGCGCTTGTGCTTCGCCGCCACCTGCTGCAGCCAGCGGCCTTCTTTCACAAACACGCTCAGCGGCTTCTCGACATAGACGTCCTTGCCAGCCGCGCACGCCATCATTGCCATCAGGCAATGCCAGTGGTCGGGCGTCGAAATGACCACCGCCTGCAGGTCCTTGTCGTCCAGCAGTTTCCGAAAATCCTTGTACGCGCGAGCCTTTCCGCCGCACGCCTGCACTCCCTGCTCCAGCCGGGGCTGATATGTGTCGCTCATCGCGGCCATATCCACATCTCGCTGATTGCTGAAATCGTGAACGTGCTGTGCACCGATCAGCCCATAACCAACAAATCCAACCTGGACGCGGTCATTCGCACCGAGAATCCGGCTATACGAAGCCGCGGCCAGTCCTCCGAGAACGGTACGGCGGGTTAGCGACATGTCCGCAGATTCTATCACCAACTACTCAAACTCGATTTTTGACAGATCGCCGGCCGGCTGCGGATACGCCAGCTTCATGTCTTCCATCGTGTCGGCCAGAATTTGCGACACTGCCAGGTTGCGGAACCATTTCCTGTTCGCCGGAATCAGATACCACGGCGCCACCTTCGTGCTGCAGCGCTCCAGCATTTCCTCGTACGCCTCGATATATTCGTCCCAGTGCTCCCGCTCTTTCACATCCGCGATCGAAAACTTCCATCGCTTCGCCGGATCGTCCAGACGCTCATGAAACCGTTTCGCCTGCTCGTCCTTGCTGATGTACAGCATGAACTTCACGATCCGAGTCCCGTTGGCCGACAGCATCGACTCGAACTGATTAATCTGCTCATACCGCTCTGACCACATCGCCCGCGGCACCAGATTATGCACCCGAACCACCAGCACTTCCTCGTAATGCGAGCGATTAAAAATACCAATCTCCCCGAATTCCGGAACAGCTTTATGGACTCGCCACAAATAATCGTGACGCTTCTCATCGCCTTCCGGAACCTTGAACGGCATCACTCGAACGCCCTGCGGATTCATGCCCGTCATCACATTCCGAATCGTCCCGTCCTTGCCACCCGCGTCGATCCCCTGCAGCACCACCAGCACGGACCGTTTCGCCTCGGCATATAGCTGATACTGGAGCACCGACAGCCGCTCCACATTCTTCGCCAGGTACTCGCCGGCCACTTCTTTATTCAGTCCATGCGTCTCACCGGCGTCCACATCCGCGAGCTTGATCTTTGCCTTCGACCGAACCCGAAGCAGATCACCGAGTTTTTCTGGTTGCATGACAGCGATACTACACCGCCCACGTGAGACACTAACCGACAGCCATGACGCGCTGCCCAGCCTGCGCAACCGAAGCCCCGGATACCAGCCGCTTCTGCCCGAGCTGCGGGGCACCCCTCGCCGTTGCGATCTCGTTCGCCACCCAAACCGTGGCAGCTCCGGCGCCTACCTCCGCCTCCCGTTCCCACAACTCCGCGCCGACCTCCGGTGTCCACGGTCGCTTTATTCCCGGGACACTGGTTTCCGGCCGCTACCGAATCGTCTCCATCCTCGGCAAAGGCGGTATGGGCGAGGTCTACCGCGCCGACGACCTGACCCTCGGCCAGTCCGTAGCGCTTAAGTTCCTACCCGAATCCCTGAGCGCCAACCCCGACGCCTCGGCCCGCTTCCGCAACGAAGTCCGCATCGCCCGCCAGGTCTCGCACCCCAATGTCTGTCGCGTCCATGACGTCGGCGAAGTCGACGGCCAGCTCTTCCTCTCCATGGAGTACGTGGACGGCGAGGACCTCGCCTCCCTGCTCCGCCGCATCGGCCGCCTGCCCGAGGACAAAGCCCTCGAGATCGCCCGCAAGCTCTGCGCCGGACTCGCAGCCGCCCACGAAAAAGGAGTGCTCCACCGCGACCTCAAGCCCGGCAACATCATGCTTGACGCCCGCGGCCAGGTGCTCCTCACCGACTTCGGCCTCGCCGGTCTCGCCGATTCCATCGCCGGAAACGAAATCCGCAGCGGCACGCCCGCCTACATGGCTCCCGAGCAGCTCGCCGGAAAAGAAGTCACCATCCGCAGCGACATCTACGCCCTCGGCCTCGTCCTCTATGAGCTCTTCACCGGCAAGCGCCCCTTCGAAGGCAACTCGCTGGCCGAGCTGATGGACGCCCAGCGCGCCAACTCGCCCGCAACCCTCACATCCCTCGTCCGCGACCTCGATCCCACAATCGAGCGCGTCATCACCCGCTGTCTCGACCCCGAACCAGCACGTCGCCCCATCTCCGCGCTCTCCGTCTCAGCCGCACTCCCAGGCGGCGACCCACTGGCCGCAGCCCTCGCCGCAGGCGAAACACCATCCCCTGAACTCGTGGCTGCGGCAGGCGAGGACGTGGGCCTTCGACTCCGCGTCGCCATCCCCCTCACCGCAGCCGTTCTCATCGCCATCTGCTTCCACGCCTGGGTCGGCGCTCGCGAGAGCATGCTGGAGCGCCTCCGCCCCACGCTCTCCCCCGACGTCCTCCGGCACACCGCCCACAACCTCATCCGATCCGCCGGCTACGGCGACCGCTTTGACTCAGCGGAAGGTTTCCTCTGGGGCCGAGACTACGCCAACTGGGCTCAAAAGAACGACAAGCCCAAACCGGACTGGACCGCCATCGCCAAAGGTAGAGCTCCCGTCCTCCGCTACTGGTACCGCGAATCCCCGGAAGCCCTCGCAGGCAGCATCTACCACGACGATAAGCTCACCCTCGGCGTCACCACCCCCGGCGACCCACCCGCCATCACAGCCGGCATGATCTACGTCGAGCTCGACGCGTCAGGTCGACTCATCGAGTTCCGCTCCATGCCCGCCCAAAAACTCGACGAGCCATCTAAAGCCCAGCCCATCGACTGGACCCCGTTCTTCCAGGCAGCCGCGCTCGACCGCGCCAAACTCAGCGACGCCGCCCCGCTGTGGAACTTTCTCGAAGTCTCCGACACCCGCGCAGCCTGGACGGGCACCTGGCCCGGCACAAACCGGCCCCTGCGCGTTGAGGCCGCCGCATTCGACGGCAAGCCCGTCGTCTTCACCCTCATCGGCCCCTGGGCTGGCGCCGACCGCATGCCAGGCAGTGGAAACGCCGCCAACCTCAAGCTGATTCTCATCGCCGTTATGGTCCTGTCCGTGCTCGCGGCCTCTGTCTGGCTCGCCCGCGCGAACCTTCGCCAGGGACGGGTCGACCACCGCGGCGCATTTAACCTCGCACTGTTCATGTTCAGCGCCCTTTTCGCCCTCTGGGCCTCGCGCATGCATTTCGTGGCGGGATTCGGGATGCTTGGCTATTTCCTCGCCGAGCTTGCCACCGCCAGCGCCTACGGCCTCATCGTCTGGACCGTCTACATTGCGGCCGAACCCTTCGTACGACGCTACTGGCCCCAGACCCTCATCGCCTGGACCCGTATTCTCAGTGGACGCTTCCGGGACGGCATCGTCGGCCGCGACATCCTCATCGGAGCGGCCGTAGCCTGCGGCTGGCGAGTCATGTTCGACAGCTACCGTCTCTGGGTCCCCAACCAGATGCCCAACATGCCGTCGGAAGATATGCTCCTCGACGCTCGCAGCGCCATCGGCGAAATCCTCGAAAACGTGCCCTCGGCCATCTGGTTCACGCTCGTCATGTTTTTCGCCATCTTCCTGCTCCGCATGCTCCTGCGGCGCGAATGGATTGCAGGACTCGTCTTCACCGCCCTGTTCCTCGCGGTTGGCCTTGGCGACTACGCCTGGTCCGACCTCGTCTTTACCGGAATTGTCTACGGCAGCTTCGCCGTCATTACCATCCGATACGGCCTGCTCGCCCTCGCCAGCGTCATCCTCGTCGATGGCACCCTCGGCGACCTGCCAGCAAGCTTCGACAGCTCCGCCTGGTACTACTGGCGATTCATCACCATCACCATCTGCGTCGCACTCTTCGTGCTCTGGGCTTTCCGCCAGTCCATCCGCCGCAGCGCGGACAGTACGCCCTGACCACCTCAGGCTCGGCAACTCGCATGGCGCACGTTCCACATACAGTAATTCGAGCCGCCCTGGTTGCTCTCACCCTCACGGCCACCGTTCCCGCGCAACTGAAAATCACGTACCAAGCCAACGAAGGCGTCCTGGTCGACGCCCTCTTCCGAGACAGCCTTCACGATTACCCTCGCCATTCTCCCGATACTCAGGAACGTCTCGAAACCGGCAAGCCGCCGTTCCACAACGTAGCCATCGCCCTCGCCACCCACTTTCACCTCGACCACTGGGACGCCGGCGCGATCGCACGTTTCCTCACCAGTAACCCGAAAGCGATCTTCGCCTCTGCCCCCACCGCAACCGCCATGCTGCCCCATGACCAGCAGCCTCGCACCCGATGCCTTCCCGCTCCGCCACGCACAAACGCACAACCTCGCTTTCCTCGTTACCCAGGGCAACAAGAAATGGATCCACCTCGGTGACGCCGACCCGTCACCCGACAACTTCGAAGCACTCCGCAACCACCCCCGCCCCGACGTAGCGCTGGTCCCCTTCTGGTGGCTGACAAATGAAAATGGCCGGGATTTCCTGTTCAACACATGGAAACCCGGCCATATCAAACCCGGAGAGACCCGAACGTTTTAGAAGCTCAGGCCCGCTTCTTGATCGACACCCCGCCGTTCGTCGTCACGGCCCGAACCAGCGCACCACCAGATCCCAGCGTCACCGCGACTTCCTTATTCAGCTTCAGCCGGCCCGACACCGTCACCGGAAAATCGATATTCACTCCGCCATTCACAGTGGAAGACTCCAGCCGCGCCGAATAATTCGCCGGAATTGACATTTGAATTCCGCCATTCGTGGTCTTCACATCCAGCTGAGTCCCGTCCCAGCGAGACCCGTCCAGATCCACCTTCACCCCGCCATTCTGAGTCGACCCGACCACGTTCCCGGCCAGCCGCATCAGATTCACGCCGCCGTTCACAGTCTGAAAGCGAATCTCGCCAGACACATCGCGAATCGACAACCCACCGTTATGCGCCTTCAAATCCAGCCCCGTACGATGAGGGACGAAAATCTCGTAGCTCACAGCAAACCCGGAGTCGCGCCCGAAATCCGGCCCGTCCGCCCGAACATTCCCGTCGGCCGTCTGCACGCTTACCTGCCCGATCATACCGGTGGGATCGCCCGCTCCCGACGGAGCCCAAACCTGTACCTTGGCCCGGACCAGCACATCGTTGCCCGCCCATCCCTTCACGTCCACACCGCCGTTCTGGCGGCCATCCACCACCAGCTTAGAGACCGAACTAACCCGAAATTCCTTCACATCGCAGGCCTGTTTCCGCCGCGAATCGTCACCCGAGTTCTCCCGGGATTCGCACTTCATCTGTTTCTCAGTGTTGTTGGTGAAGTTCTGCGCCAGCCCCGCGGGTACCAGCGCCGCGGCCATGAAAAGGGAAAGAACGCAACGTGTCATGCCCTCATTTACGAAGCCAAAGGTCCCCGGTTACAAAAACATCAGGTACATTTTCCAGCCCCGCCGGCACCCGCCATCCACCTAACCCGTTGCCACGCAACAAACCCCGGCCTGGTATCCCGCGTGCTTCCGTCCTTCGGAGAAGGACGAATACTCATGGCCGAACTTCAGCGATTTCCCGTAGTCACCACGGCAGGCGAAACAGGACACGTGCTCCGCCGGGCCCGTTTTATCGACCCGTCCGAACAAAGCCGCGTCATCCTCGAAGACGGCACCGAACTCACCGCTCCGGCAAGCGACCTTGAAGCCCAGAACGACGGCTCTTTCCTGCTCCGCCGCTCGCAGGACCCGCCCGTTCAGAACGTACCCGAATCGACACATCCGACTTCACAACCACCCGCCCCGGCCGCCATCAGCGCAGAAACCCTCTTCGCCGACGAAGTGGGCATAGACCGCGTAGCCGTTAACCAAATCGTCGACGAGCTGCCCACAAATCGCCAGGAGGGAGACATCCTGATCATTCCTGTGGTCGAAGAAATCCTCGTCGTTCAGAAGCGCTACATGATTAAGGAAGAGATCCGGATTAACCGCAGTCGGCGCCCGGTGTCCGAACCCCGCCGCATCCTCGTGAACGGCCAGGAGACACGGAGTTGACAACCATGCTGCCTGAAGTGATTTCCGACTGGAAGGGGCTTGAAAACACCCTGCTCGACGGCGAACGGAACATTCGCCTCGCTCATCTCGAAGCGCAGGAACGCGTCCCGGTCTACTCCGCCATCCTCGACAACGAAACGTCTGTCATGATCCGCTTCTTCCACCAGCCGGATGGGACATCCGCCATCTTCGACCGACACCGCGAAGCCACGTTCCTCTCGCACCCGAACCTGCTTCCCTGCCTCGGCGCCGGATTCACCAACCTCGGCGGCGAGCCGTTTGTCTACGGCATCTACGAAGCGCCCAACACACTGCTCTCAACCCTGCTCGAAGGCAAAACGTTCTCGCCCGACGAAACACGCACGCTCTGCCTCGACATCCTCGACGGTCTCGAATACCTGCACAGCGTCGGCCTCGTGTTCTGCAACCTCGACCGCTCCACCGTGGCCCGCTGCGGAGACCAGTGGAAGCTGTGCGATTACTCCGAACTCCGCCCCGAAGGAGTGGGCTACGTCAATGAGACCCGCCGTCTTTTGGGAGCCCTTCCGGGTGCGCCACCCGAAGCGTACAGCGGAGTAGTCACACCGTCCTGGGATTGCTGGAGTGTCGCCCATCTTCTCCGAACTCTCGCCCAGCCAGAGCAGCCTCCAACGCCGCGCAACTCGGAAAACGGCACCGCCAGTCGGACGCCCCGAGCCCCTCGCGATCTCGCTGAGCCCTTCCGCTCCGTCGCCGCAGCCTGTCTGCTCCCCGACGCCGGAGAGCGCTGCACCATCGCCGACATCCGCCGCCAGCTCACCGCCAGCGCCCCTCAGCCGCCCATTCCCGATCCGACTTTCCCCGAGCCCGTCCGCCAGCCTGTCCCCCGTCCCGATCCTCCGCCGGGCCCTTTTCCGCAACCCGATCCACCGCCCGTATACACCGCCCCGGCAGCGCGGGGCCGTCCGGGAGCGGCAGCCATCCTTGTCGCCGCCGCTACGGCAGTTGCGCTGCTTGTCGGAGTGTCTTCGTACCTCCGGCAAAACGGCGTGAAAGCACCAGCCGCCGTGAAGACGTCATCAGGAGAGCGCAACCGGGCCCGCGTATCCACCGAACCTGCCGCCGCCCCGGCACCGGCCTCTGAAGTCCGGAAAGTCGTCGACCAGTGGGCCGAAGCCTTTCGACAGCGCGACCTCGAAGCCCACATGCGCCTCTACGCGCCCAGCGTTCGTCGCTTCTATTTAAAGAACAACGTCACCACGGCTTTCGTACGGCAAACCAAACAGTCCGCCATTCAGTCGGCGGGTCAAATCCGCCGCTACGAAATCGATAACGTCGACACAAACCTCACAACGCCCAGCACCGCCACAGTGACATTCGACAAGACCTGGGACTTCGCCGGTAAAACCCGTCACACGGGAAAGGTCAGGGGCGAACTCAAACTCGAGAAGCAGTCCAGCGGAACCTGGCAAATCGTTGGGGAGCGAGATCTGAAGGTCTACCGCCAAACCCGGGCACGCGCGTAACTGACAATAGAGAGTTGATCCTCCACGCCACAGATCCACTCATCTTCATAGCCGCTTTTCTGGCCGGAATCATCAACTCCATAGCCGGAGGAGGCAGCTTCCTCACCTTCCCGGCTCTCGTGATCGCCGGAGTCCCGGCCGTAGCCGCAAACGCAACCAATACCCTCGCCCTCCTGCCCGGCACCTTCGCCAGCACCCTCTCCTACCGCAAACAACTGGCCCCCATCCCGGGTATCCCCATGCCCCTGCTGCTGACCGTCAGCCTCATCGGAGGGATCCTCGGAGCCGTACTGCTGCTGAAAACTCCGGAATCCGCATTTCAGGCAATTGCGCCGTGGCTCCTTCTGTTCGCGACAGTCGTCTTCACATTCGGAAAACAAATCGGCAAATTCCTGAAGACTCATTTCCACGTAGGCGTCGCCGCGTACCTCATCCTGCAGCTCATCATCGCGGTGTATGGAGGGTACTTCGGAGCCGGAGTCGGCATTCTGACTCTCGCTGTTCTAAGCCTGTATGGCATGTCGAATATCCACGGCATGAATGCAGTCAAGACTCTGATTGCCGGAGCCCTGAACACTATAGCCGCAGCGATTTTCGTCTTCTCCGGCCTGATTCACTGGAGAGAATGCGCCGTCATGGCCGTCGGCGGAATCGCAGGCGGCTACCTCGGAGCCTGGGGAGCCCAGCGCATCAACCCCATCATTATCCGCGCGACCGTGATTGGCGTCGGCGTCTCAATGACGATTTGGTTCTTTATAAGGTATTATTCGCGATAATTGCGATTAGAAATAAGAGTGCACCGATCCGAAAAGCCAGGCCTTACCCTCAACCAGCAGCTCAAAAAAGTCTTCCTTGCCATCACGCGGCTCACCCAGCTCAAACTCCAGCAGCGCCACACCGCCCGGCTCCACCCGAGCCTCCCGCATGGTCACCACCCGGTTCGGAGTATGCCAGCCCGGCAGCGCCCTCGCCGACGCCCGGTCCCTCGGACGCGACGGAGCCAGACGCAGCGGATGTTCCGCCGTCCACGCCGACGTGCCAGTGTTCCGAACCCGCGCCACATCCAGCCGTCATCCCGGCGCCCGGCTTCCTCCACCTCACCAGCCCAAAGTCGGAACGGATGCTCACCCCACGGCACAATCGAGCATTTCTGGCACACCTCCGGTGTCCGGGCAGGATCGACAATCGCCGACCGGAACTCCTTTGATAATTCCCCAGCCCAGATTTCCTCCAGCGTCTGCTTGCCCGTCTCCCCAAGCAGCGGACCAGACGCCGAGTGGCAGCACGGAAATACCCGCCCCGCGCTGTCCACATACATGTTCTCGAACGGGACGTTGCAGACCTTGGTCAGCGCCTCACCGCGAGGCTTCGTGAAATACTTCGCGGTCGATTCCCAGGGCTCGTAGGTATCCAGCGCCACCCGGTCCCCGCGCAGCAGCTGAACGCCGTGCCGCTCGCACTCAGCCAGCAGTTCATCGAATACCGTGTGCAACCGCAGGCTCGGCCGGAACATTTGCAGCGTGCGACCCGTATGCAGGTGTTCCCGCTCCAGTTCATCGGTGTAGTCGTGCAGACTCTGCAGAACCAGATACCGGATGCCCATGTCCTGCATCAACGCCGGAAACGCCAGCAGACTTCGGACATTCTGCTTCATGACGACAACGGCGATTGTCACCGGAACCCTGTCCCGCAGCGCCGCGCCAATCGCCCGAGCTCCCGAGAGCGCCCGTTCCACGTCGCCGCCCCGGATATCCAGATAGATCTCCGGGTCTGGAGAATCGATCGAGATATTGACGTGTTTCAGATTCCTTAGCTCCGCCAGCTCCGGAGCGAACTTCTCGAACCCGATGCCATTCGTTGAGAAGGAGATCTCAATGCCCGCTTCATCCAGAGCCCGCAGCATCTTTCGGAAATCCGGATGAGTCAGCGGCTCCCCAAACCCGGCAATCGTAACCTGTCCGGCCAGTTTCCCCATCCGAACCACCTGTTCCCAGGTAGCCTCGGTCATCAGCCCCGGATCCCCGCTCGACATCGTGGTTTCCAGCGTCAGCGGACACATCCGGCACTTCAAATTGCACCGGCTCGAAACCTCAATCTGTACCAGCACCGGCGGGGGCAGCACCCCCGGCTTCGTACGAAACACTTCGGTCTGGACTGCGGAAGGCATCAAACTGCAGAATACCCCATGACAGCCTGGCCATCGGTGCCACAGGTCGCCGGCAAGCCGCCCGCTCGACACCCTAATCCAGGTTGTCGCGTCAACAACCATAAAATGGCCGGTGTCGACACCCACCACCGGGGAGGTTTACAGTGGAATCTATGGCGTATGTAGCCGGGCTGGCTCCTTCCGTGAGTTACCTGACCGAATATCCCTCTGCGGAAGGCATTGAGGCCTTTGCGGTCGAGGTATTTAGCAATACCCAAAAGACAGAACGCTGGATGACCCGCCCGCGAGCGAGTTTCAACAACCTGTCCCCCCGGGAGTACATGAGCGGTGGCGATGACGGCGCAATGCGAAAGGTGCTGGAAAGTCTGATCGCCATCAACTTCGGAATCTACACCTGAAGTCCTGATGACCGTATGGTTACGAAGGCTCGCTCATTCAGTCGGGCCGGTGGCACACGCGTGGAACACCCGCCCTGTACTGCTCCACGGCCTTGTCTCTCGCCTGCCTTGAAGTTCTCGTTCACGCTGAGAAATACGAAATTCCGGACGACTACGTCTCATCCCGAACCGAGGTCCGCCGCACGTTGAGCGTCCTGGACTATCACGGCGACCTTCAGGACGAACGCTCAACCCGACTGCGAGGAAGTGAGTGGCTTCGGACCGGAGACTCGCAGCGTTAGTTAGTTCCATCTGTCGTAATTCCATCCGAGTTCAACCTCTTGGTCAATCCAACAGCCGGCGGCTATGACCAGCTCGCCTGGTCCGACCCGGAGGCTTTCCATTGGGATCCTCGCCTGTTCGACTAGCACGACGCTGGCTGCATAATAGTTTGTGTGCGATGAGGACGCGGGAGAAGGCCACAATCCTTGCTGAAGGAAGGAGAAGCACTCGGCCTTGGCAGTTTGAAAATCCGCCTTTGGCCGCCCAGAAATTCCGCTTCCAACCTCGGTTTTAGCGATTGACAGTATTGGACGCTCAAGCTCAAAAGGCGCGTCGTTAGTGACAGAAACAGGGTTCCACGTTGTGGGAAGCTGGCTGGAGCGGGGCGGCAGTTAAG